>NZ_JAUBTR010000009.1:29224-140183 GCF_036705045.1 Microcoleus sp. BR0-C5 | reverse complement strand
TGGCTGGTGCTATTTGGAATTTTATTCATGACTACAATCACCAAATCCGATTAGCAATGCTGAAGACTCAACCGCCTAAATTTTATCCATCCTTTACATAAAAGCACTACCAAAACTCATTATAAAGTGTATTCATAGCTTCTAATAATGGTGAATTTATATTAAAATATACTCACCACTGGTGAACAGTGTTCAATAAGATGCGTTCCCCCTGGGGAGATGCTGTCGCGGATGAATTAGGAGTACCAATTGAACGGATTTCATGAGAAATGATTTATCGGGGGATGTATCATTTTTCGGTGGCCTATCAAAAAGGATTAGCTTCTAACGAAAGTTAAGTATTTTGCCGCCGAGAAGAATCAAGATTTAGGGATTGTTAAGCTAGGCATGAAAACCTCATATCAGGCTAATTATTTCTCCTTTCCCTGGAACTCAAAGAAGTCCCGAACAATTTTTTTTCAATAATAAAGGAACAAATGGAGTCATATTTTAATTGGTTAAACAGGTGAAAAATGAGTAAGATTACTCATTGACAATAGTGTTTTTACCTTAACTTGTGAGTAATGACCGCAAACTGCTCCCCGACGGCTCAGTGATTGGGCTTCACGACAAAGGGCGGGTGGTTTTTGACGCATCGGGTAAACCCCTTCGGCTGTTCGGCGTGGCGATCAACATTACGGATCGCAAACAGTTAGAATACGACCGCTCGCGCGCGTTTGCCCGCCAGCGGTCGTATTTGCGCCGCCTGCAAAAGTTAACCTCTTTCCGCCAAGCGGATGCTACGATTACTCGGAATTATAGCGGTTTGGGGCTGGGTCTGGCGATCGTCCGGCAGTTGGTGGAACTCCACGGCGGCACGGTTTGGGCGAGCAGTCCGGGACTGGATATGGGATCGACTTTTACTTTCCGTCTCCCTGCGATGCAGGTAAATTCGATCGCCGGCGAGGAAGCGCAGGTGTTGGCTGGCGCTGGTAATTTACTGGGAGTTAAGGTTTTGCTGGTTGATGACGAGGTTGATTCGCGGGAATTTATGAGGTTTGTCTTGGCGGATTCCGGGGCCGCTGTCAGGGCTGCATCGTCTGCTGCTGAGGCGTTTGAGGTGGCTTCGCAGTTTGGGCCGGATGTTGTGGTCAGCGATATCGGAATGCCGGAGGAAGACGGCTATTCGCTCCTACGAAGGCTGCGTTCTTTGAACACGCAGACAGGGAAATTTTGGGCGATCGCTCTGACGGCTTATGCTAGGGATGAAGACTGCGATCGTGCTTTTGCTGCGGGTTTTGATCGGCATCTGTCTAAACCTGTGCAACCCGATGTCTTGGTAGAGACTATAGTCAAGTTGAGGCAGCAAGGGCGAACCACTTAAAAATTTCTCTTAATAAATGGTAAATGGTAAATGGTGGTAAATGGTAAATGGTAAATGGTGGTAAATGGTGGTAAATGGTAAATGGTGGTAAATGGTAAATGGTAAATGGTGGTAAATGGTAAATGGTGGTAAATGGGAATTGTGTTTGTAGTGGCGACTTTAATCCTCGTAAAACTCGCTGGCACTTGCCTTCCTCACTACCAATCTATAATGCTGATTTTACCGAACACGACCTGATTAACCCGACTGGATATCGACGGAAATCGCTCAACTGAGAAATATAAAAATTTGTATTTTTCAAACTATTCAACTTCTGCTTGTGGGGCTTTGCTTCTAGCTCGCCTAAAATATGCAATTTCTATGCCGATTAGGTGATTGGTTTGTGTTAATATGCTAAAATATTAAACAACCACGCGGTAATAATTAGGTGGACAAACTTCAGACAGATATAGAGGCAATTTACTCTCAAATTGAGGAATTGCGCCTGGAACGCCAGCAGCTTAGTATTGCCGATGTTGTCCCAGCAGGTGATTCGCCCCAAGCGATCGCCGATGCTTATCGTCGTCACGCGAGGGAAACAGCACAAGTGTCGGCAGAAGTCAAGGGTATAGATGACGCGATCGCGGCTCTGTCTGCTCAACTGAGTCAGAAACAGCAGCAGTCGGTAAAGTTGCAAAGAATCACTCCGATGGAGGAGCAAGTTGAAGAAGGAAGATTACTAGCTCAGGGACACGCGGAACGGATTAATGAACTGGCGGCGGAACTGGCGGCGGAAGTGAAGGGACTCAAAGCTATCGCCGACCAAATTAGTCCCAGCTACTGGCAGGTTTATTACAAGCCTTTTATTACTGGTTTTAAGAGTATTTCTGTTCCCTACGTGCGATCGGACGGGGATGTTTGGACTATTGTCAATCGAGTAGTTTAGAGAGGCTGCGGGAGCAGAAATAATCAGCGCTCAAGACAATTTTTTTCCTGTCCCTATTCCTCTACCTCAACCTCGCAGCAATTGCTTAATAGTGCCGACCAATTCTTGAGGGTGAAATGGCTTGGCGATGTAAGCGTCGGCTCCTTGTTTCATTCCCCAATAGCGATCGAACTCTTCGCTTTTGCTCGAACACATTACCACCGGCAAATTTTGGGTTTTAGGGTCGCTTTTGAGCCGGCGACAGACTTCGTAGCCGTTCATCCGGGGCATCACGATATCCAGAACCACTAAATCTGGGCGGTTAGCCTTGATTTGCTCTAGAGCTTCTACGCCATCACTCGCTACGGTGACGTTGAGTCCTCTACCTTTGAGCAAGTCGGCGATCATCTCCCGCAGAGTGACGCTATCATCAACAACCATAACTGTACTCATAGAATAATCCCTACCAAGTTTCTGGGTTGAAACGTTCACATTAACGTTTACACTAACGTTCACCTTCAAAGGTGTCTTTTCCTGATTGAGATTGCGCTCTGCTAAATGTAGTTTACCCACTTTTGCTGATTTCTCAATCATTTTCTGAGTAATTATGGCAAAATTTAAAGATCCGCGCAATCTCGGTTGACACAGGAGGCTATGTCCGTTAGTCTATCATTTTCTTTCTCAAATGGTACTATTATCAAAAAATCAGGGTATAGCTTGGTTGTGCGTTTCCCGTTGAGGACGGCGGCGCTCGGCCGCCTGCATCAACATTTGTCTAATTAGGATTTTTCGTACCTAAAGCCGATAGTTTTTGGTCGTAGAGCGTGTCTAAAACGACCGGGCGCTGGCGGTAGCTGTGACCGGTGTTTTTGGAGCCGTTAGCAACGATTCCCAAGACGGAAGCTCCAGAAATTTTTAATTCTTCTAAAACTTTGCGAACTTGCGATCGGTCTGTTTGCCCAATTTGGACGACCATAATCGTAGCGTCTGTTTGAGCTGCGATCAAGTGGGTGTCTGCCAAGCCTGCTACTGGCGGGCTGTCATAAATTACTAAGTCAAAAAATGCTTGAAATTGCTCCATCAGATACTGCATTTTTTTGGAAGAAAGAAGCTTGATCGGATCGGGGGGAATTTGGCCGGCGGTGAGTACGAACAAATTTTCTTGGTTAGGGGCTCGTTGAATCGCGTCGTTGAGGCTGAGATCTGTGGAGATGGCATCGCCCAGGCCACGCACGTTTGGCAGTCCTAACTTAGCGTGCAGTTGCGGGCAACGCAAATCTGCATCTACTAACAATACTCGCTGTCCGACTGCTGCGGCTGTGGCTGCCAGGTGCAAAGCTACTGTAGATTTGCCGTCTCCGGCTACGGCTGAGCCGACTAAGAGCGATCGAATCGCCGTGCCTGCACTCAGCAAGTGAATGTTCGTGTAGAGCGATCGAAATGCTTCTAAAAATTGATAGTCCAAGTCGCTCAAAATACTTGGGCCCCCGCTCATCGAACCAGTATGTCTAGCTTCGCCCGGTTCGACTACTTCGACTTTCGAGTTTGATCGAGCCGATGTTAGTTTCCTCTGTCTGGCTGGCGGTCGGCGCTTGACTTTTTTGGTAAACGGAATCACCCCGAGTATTGGCAATCTTGTGGCGATTCTCAGTGATTCAGGAGTGTGGAACACAGTATTTAGTACCTCTACCAGCAAGCCGACTGCTATGCCCAGCAGACTGCTTAAAATTACTGCCAGCGCTAACTGTTTTCTGGTTTGTTTGACGGTAGCTCTTAGAGAGTTGCCGAATTTGTCTAGCGGAATTTCCGGAGGATTGATCAGCACCCAGGGGATTTGCTGCTGAGCTGCATCGATCCGCAAGGCTTCTCGTTTTGCCAAGAAGTCCGAAAAACTCTTAGTAACTACTTGCAGTTCCCGCTGTAAATTGTCGTATTGTCGGGTTGTGACTGAAAAGTTTATAATTTTTTGGTTGAGAGCATTTTGCAAAGCTGTCATTTCGCGATCGCGCGCTTCAACTTCTTTAATTTGGCTGTCTAAATTTCCCATCACCACTTCTCTTGCTTGTTGAGTGGCGGTTAAAATCAGTTCTTCCCGACTTTTTCGCAGCGCTAAAACTGGCAAACTGTCTTCTCTGTACTGAGCTAATTTTAATGACAATTCCGAGTCTATTCTCTGAATTTGACCTAAGAGTCCGCCGTAAGCTTGCCCTTGGGTCATCAGCACCCCCTGGGGATTATTTTCGTTGAGTAGTTTTTCATAGCTTTGGTAGAGGTTTCGCATCCCTTTTAGCTTAACTCTAATTTCTACTTGCTTGCCCCGAAGGCTTTGAACTTGTTCAGCAGAGATTTTCCCTCTATCTGGGGTTCAAACAAGTTGCTCTGCTGCCGCAATCTTTGGACTTGCAGTTGCAGAACTTCCACTCTTTCTCGGAGCTTGGGCAGCTCCGTATCTATAAATTTAATACCTTGATTAATGCCCATCAGCCGTTGCTGCAAGCTGTAATCTAGATAAGCTTTAGAAATTTTGTCCAATAAGCGGTAAATTTTTTTTCTGTTTGAATCTTTGTAGCGAACTTGTAAAATTTTTGTGCCTTGCTGTTTGCCATCTTTCGTGTAGCTTATGCGCTGAATCGACATTTTTGAGAGCAGTTCGCTATAGTTCATTTTGGGATACGAAGCCCGCAATTCCTCAATTATTGGCTGCATCATTTTGGGACTTCGCAAAATCCTAATTTGGGTTTCGTAGTCTAGTAGGCTAATTCCTTCTATATTAATTCTTGCTAAGTCTGCAGCTTGGGTGTTGTTTAATTGTTTGGATTGCAAACCTTCAGCCGTGGCTGGTTCTACCAACAAGGAAAAGGAGCCTTCATACTCGATCGTAATCTGTTTAGACGTGAGGACGATCGCTGTTCCTGCCAGGGCGCTCAAAGCAATGGTGGCTGCTGCCATGACCAGGAAGCGACGGCGCACGACGCCTAACAGCCAGGACAAGTCTAGCTTTTCTTCTTCTCTCTCCTCTACGAAGTGATCTCTGTAGTTCTGAGCAGATAACTCCGGCAGTTTGCCATTCGATTTAGGTGTGAAGGGTTGGTAATCTTGTCTGCTATCCATATTCAGCCAGGGTATTTTTGAGGTTGGTATTTTTGAGGTTGATATTTTTGAAGCGGCCAGATCCCAGCGGGGTAATCTTATTGTTTAGTTTATTGTAGCCTTTGCCAGGAATTATCCACCTCACCCGCCGCGTTCTTACCTGAATAAAAATCTGAGAACGTTTATAAAATTTAACACTCCCGTAGCTGGCCCGACAGGTCCGATTACAGCGTTCATGCGATCGACAAAATTGACGAGACCCCTGCGAGATACGATAATCATGTCGTTGTTGCGAAGTTGAGGATTGGTTTCTTCGTTAATTCCTTGAGTTAAATTGACTTCGATCGTCCGTTTAGTAGCTGTACCGTCGGTATTGAGGCGGACTAGCTCAACTTTATCCCTTCTAGCTCTGGTATTCTCGTAGCCAAAAAATCCTCTGGAAATTAAAGCTTGATTCAGCGTGGCATTAGCTGGGAGCCTCAAGGGATCGAGGGATGTTCTGAGTTCTCCTACTACAAAAACGTTAATGCCGACGGGGGCAAAGTTAGTGCTAGCGAGCACACCAGCTTCTGCAGGGTTGACGATCGTGGCTTTGGGTACGATGATCGTGTCTCCCTCCTGGAGGATGGTATCTTGGGCGCCGTCGCCGGACTCTAGGAACTGCCACAGGTTGACTGGGATAATTTGTTCGCCTCTTCTGGTGACGCGCCGCACTTGGATTTGCCGGATGTCGGCATCCGAGGTGATGCCGCCGGCTAGCTGAATCGCCCGGATGACGGTGGGGAAACCTTCGCGGCTGAGGTCGTTTGTGGTGTTGCCACCGATCACGACGTAAGCCCCTGGACGGGTTACTTGACCAACGATAGAGACTGATCGAGGTTTTTCTGGGGGCGGCGAAAAGTTGGCGCTCGCAAATTGACGAGCTTCTGGTTGGTTGAAGTTGGCGACTGTGGGAATCACGATTGTGTCTCTGTCTTGCAAAATGATGTCTTGAGAGATGTCTCCTTCTTGCAAGAATTTCCACAGGTTGACGTTGAGCACTTGATCGGGGCCGTCTCGTTGGGGACGGCGGACGCGGATGTTGCGGATATCGGCGACACCCGTGACGCCTTCTGCGAGTCTAATCGCTTGGGTGACGGTGGGGTACTGGACACTTGGCGAGGCTCCCGGGCCAGGAGTTAGGGTGATGATGAAGTTTCCGGGCCTGGTGACTTCTCCGATGACGCCGACGTTGAGGGGGCGGGCGGCGACGAGGCTGACTGTGACTATGGGGTCTTTGAGGACGCGGCGGTAGGCGTTGCGGATGATGTTGGTGGCTTCTACTAAGGTGCGGCCGCGGATGGAGACCAAGCCGATCAGGGGCAGGTTGACTGAACCGTCGGAAAGGACTTCGTAGCCGCGGCTGAGTTCGGGTACTTCGAGTATTTCTACTTGGATGCGATCGCCGCCGCCGAGTTTATAGCTTTCCGGCGATCTCCTAATGGGCGCAACATTCTGGGCTTGGTCTGTGCCTAGGGGGATGGGAAGTTGTGCCGGGGTGCTTCTGGCGTCAGCGATGACAGTAGAAGCAAACAAGACAACACCCACAACCGACGGGGCTATCTGTCTTGGAAAATGGGTGTTAACCATACACCACCTAATTTTATTGACTATGATTTATCAATACTCCGGACAGTTTTTAAAGAGGAATGCGAGCGCAATAAAATAGAGAAGTGAAAAAAGTGAGTGCAATCTGAACCCAAAATAAACAGAAAAAAAGGCCCTCTTTTAGGTTAAGCTATAAAAACACACAAGCTCAACAGATTGCATTAGGAACATTATGGAATCAATCTTACAACAAATACCAGGGATTAGTCAACCCCAAAAAAAGTTTTTAATCACTTTATTTTCAACTATTTTGCTAGTCTATGGCAAGGTCAACTTCACGAATCTCAGTCGTTATAGCTGTTTAAGTGAAAAAACTTATCGTCGTCACTTTCTCAAAAGCTTTAACTTTCCACAATTTAATCAATATTTTCTCGCGTGTTGCCTTAAATTCTGAACACACAATTATTGCTGTTATTGATTGTTCGTTTTTAAGAAAAAGTGGCAAAAAAACTGACGGTAAAGCTTATTTTTATAATGGTGTAGCTGGTAAATCGGAACAGGGGTTGGAAATTTCTGTGATTTCTATTGTCGAAATTGAGACTCGTTTATCTTATAGCTTAAGCGTACAGCAAACTCCGTCACGCCCTCAAATAAAGCCCGTGAAAAAAAAGCCCAAAAACCAGAATAATAACCGCTCAAAAAAATCTCGCAAAAACCTGGACTCTCAAAGCTCAAAGCCTGACATCACAAGAGTTGATGACTATGCACAACATTTAAAGAATACTCGTTATTTCTTCCCCACTTCTGTACGTCCAAATGGTCGCTGATGGCTATTACTATCGCTCTAAATTCTGGGAGGCTGTGCGAGAGTTAAATTTAGACTTTATTGGCAAGTTAAGAGTTGATGCTAACCTACGCTATCTCTATACAGGTTAACAAAATAAACTGGGAGCCCCTCGAAAATATGATGGTAAATTTGACTCTAATGATTTGAGTCGTCTTAAATTTGTCAAAAATCTAAAACCCGGAGTTTCATTATATACATTGGTACTCTGGAGTTGTTGTTTAAATTGCCAGATTAGTTTGGCTTGTATTTCTGAGGTTCAAGCTAACGGTAAAATCAAAAATGCGTTATTGTTTAGCACTGATATTCACCTACGGCCTGAGCAAATTGTTGAATATTATCAGGCTCGTTTCCAGATTGAATTTATTTTTCGTGATGCTAAACAATTTACGGGATTGTCTGATTGTCAAGCTCGTCATTTACCGCGGCTTGATTTTCATTTTAATGCCAGTCTTATTGCCTTAAATTTAGCCAAACATCAACTCTCTAGTTGTCATTCATCTGCCAAGTCGTTTGTGTTTTCAATGGCCTCTTATAAACGTCTGGAATTCAACAAGCATCTACTTTCTACCTTTATTGATAAGTTAGATTTAGACCCGGATTTGATTTTAAATCACCCTAACCTTCCTTCAGTCTTGTCTTATGGTACTTTAGCTGCTTAAAAACTGTCCGGAGTATTGATTTATATAAGTGTAGCCTTTTTAGTGCTGGGCAAAAAGCTCATTATTTTAAGCTATCGCCGAAAAAAGGATGCTGTATTTTTGCTTTATGCCTAATTTCTCTGTTAGCGTGGTTGCGGGTTGACGGCTATATTTTATATCTATATAATTTGATATTGTTGGTGATAAAGGAAAGCAATTATGACTGAACCAGTGTCTCTACCCAATATGCTGAGAGAGCTGATTTTAGGTAGCTGTTCATTGACATGGATGCTAGTTGCTATAGTCGCGATCGCAACTATACTATTATTTCAATTCGCTAGCTATAAAAAAATAGGTTTGGCTTTAGAAAAAAGCTTTGCTGGTCTTTATATTTTTATCTCTCCCTTTCTGACACAACCTCCTTTTAATTACTTGCATTTTGTTAACTTGAAAGATCCAGAAGGTGGTATATTAAAACTAATACCTTATTTTTTTTACCCCTGGGTAGTCTTCATCTTAATTTCAATAGTTAAAATTTTTAGTAGCAATTTTATAGAAAATTTTTCCGAAATATTGATAATAAATCCTTTTTTTTTACTTTATACATTAGTTCCATTACTGTCTACATTATGGTCTATAGTTCCTGAAGAAACACTAAGAGCAGGACTAGCTTTTTCAGGATTTACTGCTTTTGGGTTTTACATTGCATCGCAATATAAATGGGAGGATTTATCTCGTTTCTGGCGGTGGGATACACGGCAATCGGTTTGGCAAGTTTTGTAATGAAACCCCCGGGAGCAGGCAATTTTGTTGGCTTAACCCAATCTAAAAATTCTTTGGGGGGAGTCTTAGCTCTCTGTACGGCATTTTGGTATTTGCATTATTCTCAAGGAGCTAAAACTCAGAAAGAGCGCTGGATTGCTTTGGGAATGATGTTCTTTTCATTCTACCTAGTAAGGGCTAATAAATCGGGCTCGGCTCTAGTGATTACTATCATATTAATAATTGCAGTGTCGTCACTAAATCTTCTAAAAAAATTAAGTTTTCAGTGGGCCTTTACTGCGATTATATGTTTCCTGGTGGTCAGCATAATTATGATTGTTTTTATAGTAGACAACCTAGAGGATATTATTGTAGGTGGGTTAGGCAAGGACTTGACTCTAACGGGGCGGACAGAATTCTGGCCGCAGTTAATGGCTGCGGTCAATCAGCGCCCCTGGTTTGGCTACGGATACGATGGATTTTTTCAACAAGATAAGTTAGGAGCGGGTACTCCTGCTTATTTTATTTATACTCCTAGTGGATTTCAACCGAAAAATCCTCACAATGGGGGGATCGGGATCTTGTTAGCCTTCGGTTGGCCGGGATTAATTTTAATGATGACTTCCTTGCTGCTCAATTTAGCTTACGCAGTTCGGTATTTGAGTCGTAGCACTCTGGAAGAAGCGGGAATACCTATTTGTTTTCTAGTCTCTATTATTATAAGCAACATCACAGAAAGTTATATTATAGAGATAGCAAATCCTTGGCTGAGTTACGCAATGTTGACGGTTCGACTTGCGATAGATAATGCTAACAATAGTTCTAACAGTAGCACCAGTAACGCTCAAAGGCGTTCTTTAGCTCGCACTGTCCATTGAAGTAACCTTTATTGGGCGGAGGGTGGGTCAAGTTGTGGTATGTTGTTATAGGATCAACCAGTCTAATTTTGCAAGATTGCCGACCCTCCCAGAACCGCGTTTGTGTTTTGTAAAGATTTAAAATATTCTGATGCTAGATAAGTTAACTGCGGTCAGTAAAAGGCTCGGCCCTAATCTGCGCCAGGTACTCAGCAACATAGCTTGGCTGTTCACTGACCAAATCTTGCAGATGGGTCTAGGTCTGTTTGTAGGTCTTTGGGTGGCTCGCTATCTTGGTCCGACACAATTTGGATTGCTCAATTACGCGATCGCCTTTGTGTCGCTGTTTAGTTCGGTGGCAACGATGGGGTTGGGTACTCTGGTAGTGAGGAATATCGCTCGCGACCCAGAATGCAAAAATGAGACCCTGGGAACTGCCTTCGGATTGCAATTTACTGGTGGCTGCATCACTTTATTGTTAAGTGTCACGGTGATTGCGCTACTCAAGCCCAACGACACTCTAACTCGGTGGCTGGTAGGTATCATCGCAGCAGGAACTATCTTTAATGCTTTTGAAGCAATCAATTTTTGGTTTCAGTCCCAAATCCAGTCAAAATATACAGTGTTGGCTAAAAATTCAGTATGTTTTTTAGTTGCTGCTGTCAGAATTGGGTTAGTGACAATTAAAGCCCCCCTGCTTGCCTTCGCCTGGGTTCGATTGGGAGAGGTGGCATTGGTAGGAATCGCTTATGTATATTTTTATAAGCTTACGGGGAATAAAATTAAGGATTGGCATTTTAGTTGGGAACGGTGTAAGGAACTGCTATCTGAGAGTTGGCCGATAATTTTGTCGGGATTGGCAGTTTATCTGTACTCAAAAACCGATCAGATAATGCTCGGTTTGATGAATAAAAATGCAGAACTGGGCTATTATGCGGCCGCTGTTAAAATTTCTGAAATCTGCGATTTCTTGCCGATGATCATATCCAGCTCTATTTTTCCCAAATTAGCGAATTTGAGAAAGACAAATTATGAAGAATATCTAAATAAATTTCAAATTTACTCGGATATTATGATATTTTTATGGTTGGGAGTGGCCATACCGATATCATTACTTTCTCCCTGGATAGTGCATCTGCTTTACGGGGAAAAATATGCGAAGTCAGCAGCGGTACTGGCTCTCTATGTTTGGGCGCAATTTGGCAGTAACTTTGGAGTAGCACGGAGTACATATTTGAACATAGAAGGTCAGTTACGCTACGGTCTTTACTTGACTGTAGTCGGATCTATTTTTAATGTAGCGTTGAACTTTTGGCTGATTCCTAAATATGGAGCTTTTGGAGCAACTGCAGCTACTCTGATAACTTATTTTTACGTGATTATATTAGTCAATTTCTTGATTAAGGAATTGCGGCCCTTCGGAAATTTCATCTGGCGATCCCTTAACTTATACAATGCCGCTTGTAGAATCAGAGGATTAGTAAAGTGATTCAAATTAAACCTAAAATCGAACAGCGCTCGAATTGCCCCTATTGTGGAACTGAACTTAATCCCAAAAATGTTCTGTGGCACGGTATCCACATTGTTCTAGACTCTAAGTGCGAGAGATGCGGCAGCGAGATAATCGACGATTTGAGAGTAGGTCATGGAGTTAAAAACTACATCCAAGTTAATTTAATAAAAGAAGAATTTTTTGCAGCCGATGCTTACAAGAAGGAATGGTTAGGCAAACCATTACTTAATTCACTCCAAAATCCTCAACCGGAAAAACTTGAGATTGTAAAAGAAATTTTTAAACACTGCAATCGGGTAATTATCTTAAACTGTATAGATCATCTTTATGGTCACTCCCTGCTCAAGTTGCTCAATGCACAAAGGCACTTAGAATGCAACTCTGACTACGGGTTAGTTGTGATAGTTCCTAAGTTCTTAAGGTGGATGGTTCCCGATGAAGTTGCAGAAATCTGGACAGTACCTATTTCTTTAAAAAATGGTCAGAATTACTATCCCAGTTTCGCCGAGTTTGTTGAAGAAGAAACTAAACGCTTTGATAAAATTTATGTCAGCGAAGCTCATTCTCATCCCAGTCAGTTCGATATCACGCGCTTTACTAGAGTTCCCAAACATAACTTTGAGAACAAAGAAATAAAAATTACTTTTATTTGGCGCGAAGATCGTTTATTAGTTAACCGTTTGCTGTTTCGAGTGCTTAAAAAAATCGATCAACAAGCAATGTCACTGCGATTGCAAAATTTAAAAATTCAGCAGTTATTTGAGAAGATCAGGTTGCAAGTACCCGAAGCAAAATTTGCAGTGGCTGGCCTGGGAACAAAAACTAAGTTTCCAGAATGGATTGAAGATTACAGGGTGGAGAGTTTTAATGAAAAAATTGAAAAGGAGATTTGCCACCTTTATTCAGAGAGCCGCTTAATAATTGGTCTTCACGGCTCCAATATGCTGCTACCGTCTGGTCATGCTGGTATGACAATTGATTTGATAGATGAGCGGTGGGGAAACTTTGCCCAAGATATTTTATACCAAGAAAGCGACCCTAGAATGGCTACTTTTCGCTATAGATTTTTGCCGTATCAGACTAGCAATGATACACTGGCATTCATAGCGGCTGTGATGGTTCTGAAGTGGTCTAAGTTTAAATCCCAGATGACTGCTGATGTTATATAACGTCCGGCTAATTAGACATACTACCGAACCCGCTAGAATTCAACTATTTTCCGTGTTATAAATATGGATGAACTTGTCAATGTTGTGAAAGTCTTTGACATTTTTTCTTAACCATTGTTCATCCTTGTCCCACCACTTAAACTTCAGCAGAAAATCAATCTTTTGTTCATCAAACCTATAGCGAATAAGTTTGGCGGGAATTCCTCCACAGATAGCATAAGGTGGCACATCTTTGGTGACAACGGCTCCGGCTGCGATAATGGCTCCATCACCAATAGTTACACCATCTACAACAATAACATTTGAGCCAATCCAAACATCATTGCCGATATGGACTGTTTTTTCCTCTTCTTCAAAATATTTTTTGTCTACAAAGGTTGTCCCTACTAGTATGTTGGGCGAATAAAATATCGGATGGCTTGAAACAAAATCTCCCACAGGATGTACGCCTAAGCGAATGATGCAGTTTGGCCCAATCGAACAAAAATTGCCGACAACACCATTGAAAATTCGCGTATTATCGCGTACATAAGTGTAAGAACCAATGGTAGAATCTTCTATGGCTACGCGACTAGACACACTAACATTGTGACTGATAGTTGAATTGGTAACCAAAGCCATATAGTCTTGATAAAAATTATTATATTTAAACTTGTTTTTCCACCAATTGACTAAAAATCGCAGATATTCAGTGATCGGATTTTTGAGTAGAGATCTGAGAAATGTTGAGATTTTAGACATGGTTACTAATTACTTAGTGAAGGTTAAATATTGTGTTCCCACATAGCTTATTTAATTTTTTCTTAATGCGCCTGATTAATGGGGGATGATAATCATAAAATGTATCTTGAGTGAATTGATCGGCTACAAAATTTCGGATCGCGTGGTTGGGATGCCTTAAAGGAAAGGTCATTGCTTCCGTTGGCATATTACTGTATATACTATCTTCTCCTGAAGTATGGGTGGCTTGACTGCCAAATCCAATATTAGAAATTAAATTGTTTTCGGGAATAATAGCAAGTCCATTTTGAACCCAACAAGTAAAAAGCCATCTAAAAAACCAATTGTTGAGGGTTCCATCATAGGAAACTTGAAAAGCACTATCCCAAACTTTTACAGATTGAGGATTAGCTAATAAATTTTCGAGAAAACCTGCTTCCCGAAGTTGAGGCCATAACTTCATGTCAACATCATAGTATTGCCATGCTCGGCGCCAAGTCGCCCATCCCCAACAGTTACTAAAACGGGAAAAATAGTAACTGTCTTCTGTTCTTTTTCTCCCAAATTGTAAATTTACACCAGCGATTGACATAATCCGTTTGTCATCTCGATAATGCTCTAATAACTGTTCACAAAAAGGGAAGAAGTTCGGGTGTGGCAAACAGTCATCTTCGAGAATAATTGCTTCCTCTACGGTATTAAATACCCAGTCGAAACCGCTAGAAATGCGATCCCTGCAACCTAAATTAATCTCTGAATAATTTTTCATAACTTCACAGTCCCAATCGACCCGATCGATAATTGCACGTACAGCGGCGCACTTTTCAGCTTCCCCAGGTTTGTTGGCACGAGGGCCGTCAGCAATTACTAACAGCTTAGGGGGTTTAACTTTTCGAATCGCCTCGAAGACTTTTTCAGTAGTATCCACTCGATTGAAAACCACAAAAACAATGGGAGTTTTTGTATGATAATGTGGCATTTAAACTGTTCAACTCCTACGAGTATAAATATTTTTGCTTAGTAGAACTCATCAATATTGTGAATGTGCTAGGAAGCTTGCAGGCTTCGCTTGTTAACTTAAGTTCTAAATTCCAATTTATCACCAAAAAGTTCGCGGGTCAACTATAATACAGCAATAGTTTACCCAGACAGACTTCTAGGACTGACGCTCTTAAACTCTAAAACCTTGATACCCCACCCCGTTGCCCAAGTGGGGAACTCTTAAAGCCCCCTTGTGCAAGGGGGGGAGCGACTGCGTAAGCCCTAATTTCATTTTTGTAGCGACGGTTGCAACCGCCGAGCGAGTGGGTAAATAAAACACTGTTACTTTTAGCCTTACCTATCGTTAAAAACCGCAATACAGGGAAGAATGAACCGTACTAATATCGCCGTCATTTTAACTTGCTTCAACCGCAAACAGAAAACATTAGCTTGCTTAGAGGCTCTTTTTAACCAGGCACTTCCAGCCAATGTAGATATTTCCACCTATATAGTCGATGATGCCAGTACCGACGGTACCAGCGAAGCAGTTCACCAAGCCTACCCTCAAGTCAAGATTTTTCATGGGGATGGCAATTTATTCTGGAACGGCGGAATGCGCTTTGCTTTCACCGAAGCCATGAAGGACGATCCCGACTACTACCTTTGGCTGAACGACGATACAATTATGTATCCAGAAGCCCTTAAAACCTTATTAACAACCAGCAACAAACTCGCTCAAAAAGGAGAAACAAAAGCCATCGTCTCCGGTTCTACCTGCGATCCCCAAACTGGTAAAACTACTTACGGTGGCGTGGTGCGAGACCACCCCATTCTTCCCTTTCGATACCGCCTCCTAGAACCCACTCAAGAAGCTCTACTTTGTAGCACAATACATGGCAACTGCGTTCTACTTCCTCGCAATGTCGTCCAGCTTGTGGGCAACCTAAATCCTGCTTTTGTCCATTATATTGGCGATTGGGATTATGGTTTACGAGCGAGGCAGAAAGGATGTACAGTTTGGATCGCTCCCGGTCATTTAGGAACTTGTTCCCTCAACCCACAGGTGACAAAAACCGCCGCCAAAAATTTGAGCGAAGGGTTAGAGAAAATGAGCACGCCGAAAGGTTTATCCTTTAAAGATGCGACCCTGCAACCTGCTGGAGAATGGAAAGTATTTACTCAGCAGCATGGTGGTTGGTTGTGGCCAATATATTGGCTGCTACCTTATCGAAGGTTAGTTTGGTTTTCAGTGTTGAGTAAACTAGGATTGACTAAAAACACAACTCAAGGTGAATAGGATGGTTGACAAAAATGAATTTCGCATCGCTTGGCTCGTTCCTTCTGCAGAATTTGGGGCCTATTGGCCGCCGGTTTTACATGAACTCAAAAAACTAATTCCGAACACGATTTTTTATACAGGTCGCCTCTGGCCTCGCTATGATCCGGAAGCTCCTGGTACAGAAGTAGTCGAAGTTGTGGGAGATACTAAATTCATCACCACCCAAAAGATAGAAACGGGGTACAGTCGTGGTTATATTAAGGCTACTCCTGGGATTATTTTTCCTCTTTTGAAATTCAAGCCCCAGGTCATTTTTGCTAGTGGATTTTCGATCTGGACATTGGTAGCTATAATCTTTAAGCCTATAGGGAAATGGCGACTGGTTTTAGTTTATGAAAGTAGTTCCCCGAATGTAGACTTTCGAGATTCTAAGGTGCGATCGACTATTCGACGTTGGATGGGTAAATTTGCTGATACGTTTGTTTCTAATAGTCGCCGAGGTAAAGAATATTTGGTAGAAGTGATTGGGGCAGCCGAAAGTAATATTTTTGCTAAACCTTACATGGTTCCTGATGCTAAAGCTTTGGTACAAAAGTTAGAAAATAATAAGTCTGTATCCTTGTCATTTCCCCACCCAATTTTTCTGTGCGTGGGTCAAGTAATTTCTCGCAAAGGGATTAAGAATCTGTTAGAAGCTTGCACAATTTTGCAAAGCCAGGGATACTCGAATTACACAGTCATTATCGTTGGAGACGGAGAACAGCGACCGGAACTAGAAGCTCTTACAAAAGAATGGGGTTTAGAAAAACAAATTGTTTGGACAGGGTGGATAGAATACGGATACTTGGGATATTATTTTCTAGAAGCTGATGTGTTTGTTTTTCCTACGTTAGAAGATACTTGGGGAATGGTGGTGCTAGAAGCGATGGCATTTGGTAAGCCGGTTTTGTGTTCAAAATGGGCTGGGGCTTGCGAAATGATCGTTGAAGGTGAAAATGGTTATATTTTTGATCCTTATCAGTCGGAAGGTATTGCAAACGCGATGCGGGACTTGATTGATTGCCCAGAAAAGTTAGTGATGATGGGGCAAAAATCGCAGCAACTGATCGCTGAACATACACCAGAAAAGGCTGCCAAATTAATAGCAGATGTGACGTCGCTAGTATGGGAGAAAAGTTGATGAAAATTCTTTTATCTGCGTTTGCTTGCGAACCGAATCTCGGCTCCGAAGAGGGAGTAGGATGGAATACTGTTATCCAATCTGCTAAACATCACGAAAGTTGGGTATTTACTCGCACGTTTTGTCGATCGTACATTGAAGCAGAACTAGAGCGGAACCCAGTGCCAAACCTGCACTTTGTTTATTTTGATCCGTTTGGGTGGAGCGAAGATTGGAAGGGGAAACAAGGATTGCTGCAACTTCACTACTATCTGTGGCAAATCTGGGCTTATTTTATCGCTCGGAAGCTCGATCGCGAAATTGGTTTTGACATATTACATCACGTAACTTATGTCAAACATTGGTCTCCAAGCTTCCTGGCGCTGTTGCCGCATCCTTTTATTTGGGGGCCTGTGGGGGGTGCAGAAGCAGCACCAAAGCCTTTTTGGCAAGATTTTAGCCGCCGGGGCAAAATTTACGAAACGCTGCGAGCATTGGCTCAAAGCGTAGGAGAACGCGATCCGTTTGTGGGGCTGACGGCGCGCCGCAGTGCCGTGGCGCTGGCAACTACGGAAGAAACCGCAGCCAGACTGCGATTTCTCAAAGCAAAAAACGTGAAGATTTTTTCGCAAGTCGGTTTGTCCCAGCAGGAAATTCAAGAACTAGAGCAATTTCCTACCCCGCCGGAGCAACCAATTATATTCATCAGTGTCGGTCGTCTCTTACACTGGAAAGGGGTGCACTTGGGACTCCGTGCATTTGCGGAGGCGAAGCTGGAACAATCGGAATACTGGATTGTGGGAGACGGCCCGGAAAGGCAGCGCTTGGAAGCTTTGGCCACAGAATTGGGACTGGCAAATAAAGTATTTTTTTGGGGAACTTTATCTCGCACTGAAACTCTTTTTAAGATGGGGGAGTCTCACGTTCTCCTCCATCCGAGTTTGCATGACTCTGGTGGTTTTGTGTGCACGGAAATGATGGGGGTTGGTCGTCCGACGATTTGTTTGGATTTGGGGGGCCCTGCTACTCAAGTGACGGCTCAAACGGGGATTAAAGTGGCTGCTACTGACCCCGATCGCGCTGTGCAAGGTCTAGCAGAAGCTATAGTGTGTTTAGCGCAAGATCGTGAATTGCGATATCGCTTGGGTCGAGCGGGTCAAACGCGCGTCAGGGAAATCTATGATTGGGATGTTAAGGGTCTATTCTTTGCCCAATTGTGCGAAGATGTATTCGATGGAAAATCAGGATAACTTCGGATGGGTTCGATCGGGCAAAACACAAAAAACTATATTTTTTCAGGCGGTGAAACGTGGGCGTTGCAATCATTACTGGCTCGGCGGGATTAATTGGCTCTGAGGCGTGTAAGTTCTTTGCCAAACAAGGCTTAGATATAGTTGGCATCGACAATAATATGCGCCAATTCTTTTTTGGTGCTGATGGTTCTACAAACTGGAACCGCCAACTGCTCGAAAAGTCTTTGGGTACTAAGTATTATCACTTAGATGTGGACATTCGCGACTATGAAGCGATTACCAATATCTTTCAGCGGTACGGCGAGTCGATCGAATTAGTAATTCACACAGCAGCCCAGCCCAGCCATGATTGGGCTTCCCGTGCTCCGAAAATAGACTTTACCGTCAATGCCAACGGCACTCTCAATCTTCTAGAAGTAACTCGCTTGTACTGTCCTAAAGCGGTTTTCATTTTCACTTCTACCAATAAAGTATACGGCGATACGCCTAACAGTTTGCCTTTAATTGAATTAGAACACAGGTGGGAAATTGCACCAGGCCATACTTACGAAAGTGGCATTCGGGAAGATATGTCAATCGATCACTGCCTGCACAGTTTGTTTGGTGCTTCTAAGGTAGCTGCTGACGTTTTAGTTCAAGAATACGGTCGATATTTTAATATGAACACCGCTTGTTTTCGCGGTGGCTGTTTGACGGGGCCAAATCACTCTGGAGCTCAATTGCACGGCTTCCTCGCCTACTTGATGAAGTGTGCTGTCACGGGAACTCCTTACACCGTGTTTGGCTACAAAGGCAAGCAAGTTCGCGATAACATTCATAGCGCTGATTTAATTTCGGCATTTTATGAATTTTATAAAGATCCCAAAAGCGCCCAAGTTTATAATACAGGAGGAGGCAGGTACAGCAATTGTTCGATGTTAGAAGCTATCCAGATGTGCGAGGCAATTTCAGAACGCAAGTTTAATTGGACTTATGCTGAAGGGAATCGCATTGGCGATCACATTTGGTGGATTAGCGACAATTCCAAATTTTCCAGTCACTATCCCAACTGGAAAATGAAATATAACGTTAAACAAATCCTACAGGAGATTTATGAATGTAACCGCGAGCGATGGCTGAAAGAGGATGCCAATGAGTGAGCGGGGCAAAAAGAATGTGCTGGGAATTTCGGTAAACGATTGAAGAATACAAGGTTAAACAAATCTTAGGGGAGATTTATGAGTGTAACCGCGAGCGTTGACTTAAAGAGGTGCTCCATGATTGATAAAGGGAAAAAGAATGTACTGGGCATATTAGTAAATGCCATTAATTATGAAGCGGCTGTGAGCAAAATTATTGCGGCAGCCAGCGCCGGAAAACCAATGTCAGTTTCAGCTCTCGCGGTTCACGGGGTAATGACTGGGGTTCTCGACAGCACTCATCGTTATCGGATTAATCACATGGACTTAGTATTGCCAGACGGACAGCCGGTCAGGTGGGCGTTAAATTGGCTCTACCATACGGAATTGCCTGATCGAGTTTGCGGGCCGAATGCGATGTTACAAATCTGCGAACGTGCGGCAGAAGAAGGATTACCTATTTATTTGTACGGCTCTCAAGCTTCTGTACTGAAAGCTTTATCTCGCAATCTCTGCCAGCGTTTTCCCAAGTTAATTATTGCGGGAACTCAGCCTTCTAAATTTAGGCACGTTTCGCCCCAAGAGAAACAAGAAATTGCACAGCAAATTCGCAACAGCGGTGCAGCAATTACGTTTGTCGGTTTGGGGTGTCCCCGGCAAGAAGTCTGGGCTTACGAATACCGGGATGACTTATCAATGCCGTTGATTGCTGTAGGTGCTGCTTACGATTTTCATGCGGGTAATTTGGCTAAATCTCCTGACTTTTTATCTAAAATAGGTTTGGAATGGCTGTTTCGGATGATGAAGGAACCTCGGCGCCTTTGGCAGCGGTATGTTTTTTTGAATCCGCTTTATATCTGGTTGTTTTTGCTACAAGCTTTGAAAATCAAACAGTTCGACCCCACAGACGCCACGCAGCCTGTAGAAGAAGTATTATATGGTTGAAATTTAAAAGTTTCTGGTGAATTATGGGTGATCACCAGTAAAAAGTCAGCATATCGTAACTAATCGTTTTGAGGTGCAACTGCGATCGCATATTCAAGAAAATTTATATCAAATCCGGTGGCATCATAATTATAGTGGGAGCTTAAGACCTCGCTATTTGGGTAGCGCTCTCTTAAGCTCCCACTGACATGAGCCAAATATATTATTCCGATGCAACCGGAAACGATATTAGGGAACCCAGGAATGAAAAACTACGCAACTTTACTAAAATTTACATAAAAACCTGTCGGTTTATACCGATTTTTTGTTGTTAATTTCGGAGTTAATCTGTAGATTATAGATAGGATGATGCAAATTTTACGTCATGCTTGTGTAAATTTGCGGAATAATTATCAGCTAAGTCCAGGGTGACCTGAAATTTTAGGGTGCCTCAGTGCAATTACCCGATTGGCTTTCACTGAAGTATTAAATTATCACTCGATCTACCCGCTCGCCCAGAACACCGAAAGAAAATCATCACCCAGTATCTCATGCAAAAAGCATTGGTTGTCGGAAATTTCAACGATTCCATTCGCTCTGCCCAACTTGAACCATTTCTCTACCACCAGAAACAGTTACGCCGCCAACTGGCACTGAATGTTGTGTCTGTCAATGCCGAAACCTTTGCAGATATTGGCGAAGCCTGTATCCGCAGCGATGCAGACATTCTATTTCTCGTTCCCCCTTGGAACGAACAACCGGATGAAGCCGAACGAGTCTTAGAAAAAGTTCGCCAACAGCATCCCTCTCGTCAACTGATCTTTATCGATCCATTTGCCCAAGCCAGTTCCAGGTTTTTTAACCTGCTGCCTTACGTCGATAGATTTTTCAAGCGACAGCGCTATCGAGATGTGCAAGACTACAAGAACTCCTACATCGGCGGTTCGATGATGACAGATTTTCTGGCAACCAAAGGCAGGTTGAACTTCGACGAGTGGTACGTCGGTTCTAAAGTACCTGCGGGATATGAAAATCGGATTGCGACAGGTTGGAGTTTGGGAACGGCAAAACTCATGAAAAAAACCTTATACAACCCCCTCTTTTCCCTCTTTCCCCCTGCCAAAACCATCGATATCTTCTGCCGTTTGGCATTGGGAGACGAACATCAAAAAGAATGGTATTTCGAGTATCGAATGGGTGCAGTCAAAGCGGTTCAAAGCCTAGAATCTGACTATCGCCTCGCCGTCAGTGGCGAGTTTAACAATCGACTAGTACCTCGCCGCCAGTATTTCCGCGAAATCAAACAAAGTCGCATCGTTTTTAGTCCGTTTGGCTGGGGTGAAACCTGCTGGCGCGACTACGAAGCCGTATGCTACAACAGCTTGCTGGTGAAGCCGTCGATGGAACATCTCAATGTTGAGCCGAATATTTTTGTGGCAGGAGAAACCTACGTGCCGGTGCGATGGGATTTGGCTGATTTAGCAGAAACGTGCAGCTACTATCTAGCCCATCCAGAAGAAGCCGATCGAATTATCGGCAATGCCCGTCGCGCCTATCAAGA
Organism: Microcoleus sp. BR0-C5; assembly: GCF_036705045.1. Taxonomy (NCBI): domain Bacteria; kingdom Bacillati; phylum Cyanobacteriota; class Cyanophyceae; order Oscillatoriales; family Microcoleaceae; genus Microcoleus; species Microcoleus sp. BR0-C5. The sequence continues at coordinate 118,458 of NZ_JAUBTR010000009.1, read as the reverse complement.
TTATTTTACCAATAACAGGTTCGTCCAAACGATCGCCGAGGCGCTTTCTCCCCAGCTCGGTCAAGGTGTTTAACTACCAGCCGGGAAGTCCCGGGCGTATATTTAGAGCGGATTAATCAGAGCGCTGGGCCCCGTACCCCGTTGGGAATTACGCCCGCGTGATGAAAGGCTCGTCGGGTTTCGGTACGGAAACCGACAATTATTCTTTTATACCCCAAGATGCTCGGGAAATACTCTGATACTATATTAGCAAGTGGGGGTGGAACTACCTCACTATAAAAAGCCTTTGAAAAAAAGGAAAAAGAAGCCTGCGGTCTAACTGTACTCAGTTGACCGTCAGGTTTGTTCACATAAGACTCTCAAACCTGACCGGGTAACAACCTCGTCGGAAGTCCTACCGGTAGCGGATTGAGGCAAGTTGGGGTAAAAAAAGATGGGGTAGTTTTTGTCCACAAGCCCCATCTATTGAAAATATTTCCTCAATTCTACCTTCTCCACCTGCAACAGCAACTAAAAACTACCGAATACCTGATGCTAAAAATTTTGGTATATCTCTTGCAATGTCACAAACTTGCGTAGCATTGAGTTACTGGCTTCCTTGATGCCTTATCCAATTTTGTTTGAGAGCCGTCGTCGCAGCTTGCAAAGGTTCCTTAAATTATCTGGTCTCGACATTGAAAGCCTCTGGTTTCCTCTCATTCAAGAAATTTTCAAGGCAAAATTCTCCTCTTCTCGGTCACTTAAACTAACTATTGATCGCACGAGCGTGGCGAGACAAAAATGTTTTTGTTATTAGTTTGATTTGGGACAAGGGAGCTATCCCCTTATACTGGCAACTCTTAGATAAGAAGGGAAGCAGTAATATCGGGTGAGCCGAAATCTCTAATCACACCAATTTTAGCGTTATTAAAAGATTACGAAATAATCCTCTTAGGCGACGCCTGAATTTGTCAGCGTTAAACTATAGCAATCCTAAATGATTTATGAGATAATAGCCAGAATCCCTACATAATTTCTCTCTGTTAGAAGAGTTAACGGAATTTATTCAATCTAATCCCGCTTCCCGCGAGTTGAAACGAGCAATTACCGTCCCAATGCAGCTTCAAGAAATTATCGTCAATTATAAAGACGAGACAACTTTTAGCGTGAATTTGGTTAAAATAACGGCTTTTTTAAGTATTTTTACTTAACTAGAATTATGCAACTGTTTTTAGGTAGCAAGAATGAGCGTGAGTTCCGAATACGGCGAAACCAATGCTTTAAACCATAGAGTTATAACAAAGTTATTGAAAGTTTACATAAATACATATTTGGTAAGATACAAATTATATTTTTTTACAATTAACAAGGCAAAGGAGAAGGAATAAAAAAAGAAGTTTTACCCCTTCTTTCTTCGCTAATGCGAAGCCTTGATGCTGAACTTTTCTTTGATAAACCGGATATAAAGGTGCTTGAAAGCCGACTTCACCACCCGCGGCATACCAAAGTCGATCGGCATCATATTTTCCGGCAACTTCCAATCCAAAACCTTGAGACTTTCCGGCTGCAAAAGCGGAAAATCAATTTCCTCTAAATTCGAGCAAAGTCCCAATCTCATCGCCGCAGCTACAGTGGGAACCGCCGCCGGATCGACATTAATAATTTCAACTAAAGTTCTGTCCAAAGCAAACACATCATCAGACGCGGCCAAAATTCCCAAAAATTTAGGTTCGCCGCCGCTTGGCCCGTTACCTTCGTGACCGATAATGCCATCCAAAATCGTCAAATTTGGGTTAATTGCCCGGGCAGTTTCTACCAGCATTTCACCGAATCTGGCGCTATCTTTGCCAGCTTCCATGTGCCACCAAGCTTTCATTTTGCCTGGGACGCAGCCGAACAAATTTTTCACGCCCATTGTCACGGTTAATTGAACGTGAGATTTTAGTTTGGGCAAATTAATCACTACATCCGCTTCCATTGCTTCTTTGCAAATTCGCAGATGATTGAAATCTTCGCTGACTGTTTCGTAGCGTTTCCCTTGAAACTCAACTACTGGCACATTCAGTTCTTCCAACAGCGGCAAATAACCGTTGGCTTTGGCTACACCCATGGCGCTACCAAAAGCTGGACTATCACCTAAAAATGGTTTTCCTCCCGCTTCAATGACCATTTTAGCCACGCAGTAAACCAATTCCGGGCGGGTGACACATTCTTTTGTAGGGCGAGAACTGGTAAGGAGATTGGGTTTGAGTAAAACCCGATCGCCCGATTTGACAAAAGCCGAGATTCCGCCCAAGGGTGCGAGCAAACTTTCTAAAGAGGTTTGCAAGATTTGGCGATCGTATGAATTTGCCTGAATTAAACTAACAGCAGACATAATTATGAATTAATTGGTAATTGGTGCTCGATCGGGAATAATCTCAATGTAACGCACGCGCGGAACACCCTAAGCAGGGTGTTCCGCGCGTGCGTTAGCAAGAATAATCTCAATACAAATGAATCCTAAGTATTCATCGGCAATCTACCAACAGCAGCCCGCTGCATGGTACTAACTCGCAGGGAGTTAGAGAATATTCCTTGGCCTTGCAGTTCAGGTATAGCAGGTTTTACTTCTACTTTTACCACCCTGGCAGTGCAGATAAAAACCGTTTGATCGGCTAAATGGAAAGTCAACCAAGGTTGACTTAACAAAGTCAGCACTTCCTCTTGGAATTCTTGTGCGGGCATCGGAATAGTAAACGTTTCTGAGTGACCTTCCACATAATGAAATGTCACTTGAGTTGTGTTCTCTTTATCCTGAGTTAATTTGCCAAAAGAACCTGCGCGCATAAATCTTGCTCCCAAACTTTAGACTATAAAAAAATCCAGAATTAAATCTAAAAAAATTGAATTCTGAATTGTTTAACTTTAACCTGTGACAGCCGTTAGGCAGAACTCAGAAGGCAGAAGGCAGAATTAAATCGAGTTCAGCCTTATAGTTTCTAGCTGATACCTGCGAGATCCTAAACGTTAGCAGAAGATGTCGGCATCGCACTCATTTTCTCTAAATCTAGAACTTTTGCCAACTCTTCTGCACTCATTAAACCCTGTTCTAACACAATTTGCCGCAGAGATTTGCCAGTTTCTAGGGATGCTTTGGCGACAGCGGCGGCGTTGAGATAGCCGATGTGAGTGTTGAGGGCGGTAACGAGGGCGAGACTACCTTCAGCATAAGCGAGACACCGATCGCCCTTAGCTTCAATTTTGGCGAGGCATTGTGTAGTCAAAGCGCTGATGGTATTGCCCAAAATTTCGATGCTGTGAATGAGATTGTAGGCAATCAGGGGCATCATCACGTTCAATTCTAATTGTCCTGCTTGGGCGGCAAGGGCGATCGCGCTATCATAACCCATAACTTGAAAACAAACCATCGATGTCATTTCTGCCATCACAGGATTGTATTTTCCCGGCATAATTGACGAACCAGGTTGCACAGGAGGCAGTTGAATTTCTTTCAAACCCGTTTTCGGCCCGGAGTCCATCAAACGCAAGTCGTGGGAGATTTTAACGCAATCCTGAGCGACATTTCGCAGTGCACCGGACACATTTACAAACGGTGCCATACTCTGCATAGCAGCCATTAAATGCCTTGCTGGTTTTAGGGGGTGGTCGATTAATTCTGAGAGAATTTCAGCAACTTTTTGAGAGTATTCAGGGTGAGTATTTAACCCTGTTCCTGCCGCACTTCCCCCCAATCCCAGCGATGTCAAATCATCGGATGCCCTGTCAATTCTCAAGGTATGTTCTCTGAGAATTTGCGCCCAAGCGCCGAAGGTATCGCCGAGTCGAACTGGCACAGCATCTTGTAGGTGAGTGCGGCCAGATTTAACAATATCTTTGAATTCTTCTGCTTTGTTTTCTAGGGCGACTACGGCATCGGACAAAGCCGGAAACAGAGTTTTTTCTAACGCCAACAATCCGCCGATCCGAATTGCAGTCGGAATCACATCATTTGTCGATTGACCGTAGTTTACATGATCGTTAGGACTGACGCGCTTGTAGTTACCTTTTTCGTCCCCCATAATTTCCAAAGCGCGATTTGAAAGAACTTCATTAACGTTCATGTGGTGAGAAGTTCCGGCGCCGGCTTGGTAGACATCAACTACAAATTGATCGCGCAATTTTCCAGCTAGGATTTCATCTGCTGCTTGGACAATTGCTTGACTGATATCTTGGGGAATGCAGCCGAGTTCGCCATTGGCGATCGCCGTTGCTTTTTTAATTAAAACACAAGCATCAATGTATGTTGATAAAGGCTTAATGCCGCTAATCGGGAAATTTTCAATAGCCCTTAGAGTTTGGATGCCATAATAGACGTTAGATGGGATTTGTTTGTCTCCCATAGAGTCGCTTTCGGTGCGGTAGCTGATGGTTGGGTGTTCGCTCATATCGCTTTGTTTGTGATGATTGGGAATTGGGATTTTTTTTAACGCTGCTGACTGTCACTGCTGTTTTACCGCGCCGGCGGACTCAGTAACATACAACTCACGATTGTAAATAATTATCTCACACTCCGAGTTAAATCTCAAAACTCAAATTTCAAATTAATATTTTTCCCAAAACTTGTGAAAAAAAGTAGTTGTGTAATTACGAGTTTTTTAGATGGCATAATTTTGTACTTTATTAGATAAGATAGACCACTTTAAAAATAAATATTAAACCATGCTTCTGATTTTTGTAACAAAAATTCAAATTACCAATTGGGGAAAGTTGTTATAGTTGATAGCATAAACAATTTTGCAGCAGGCGAATTGCCAAAAATTATGCCGCGTTACCAAACCCTAGATAATGTTCCTAACCTCCAAGAGGCACTCGAAGGAATAATTGTTGAAGATTTAAAAAAGTTGAATGCACTGTTGTCGGCCGATCGCAAATTAACCCGCAAAGCTGACCTGGTTGCTGGGATTAAAGAGCAAATGCAGGGACAAAAACTTAAGCAAGTTTGGGCGCAATTAGACGATTTGCAAAAAGCCGCCGTAGCGGAAGTTATACATGGGTCAGGTGGTGGCTATGATGCCGATGTATTTGTGGCGAAATACGGACAACAACCAAACTGGGGAAAGAGCGATCGCTATGGATACAACCGAGAACCCTCCCTACTATGCTTGTTCTTCTACGGCACTGCGATACCCTACGATCTTGAAGAAAAATTGCTGAAGTTTGTGCCAAAACCTCAAGCAACTTCCTTAAATCTGGTTGGCGATGTACTGCCAGATAATTTTATTTTTCGTGTAGAAAAACGTAACTTTCGTACATCTCAAATAGAGGTATCCGAGTACGAACTTCCCTTGACAATTTTTGAAATGGAACGGGTAGCCCCAAAGGATTTGGAAGCAGTTTTGCGTCTGATTCAGTCGGGCAAAGTTGCCGTTAGTGACAAAACTGCATTACCTGGTGCCGCAACTCTGAAAGCGATCGCCGCCGTATTGCAAGGGGGTGATTTTTATAACGACGAACAGCGCCAAGCTACCTTGGAAAAGGGCGATATATTCTACGAGGTTGGTAACATCAAATCCTTTGCTTGGGCCGCGATCGCCCAAGCGAGCAAATTCGCCGAACAATCTGGCAAAAAGCTAGTTTTGACCAAAGCGGGACAGAAAGCCTTACAAGAATCACCTGCCAAAGGATTACAGACAGCATGGAAGCGCTGGTTAAAAACAAACTCTTTTGATGAATTTCGCCGCATTGATGCGATTAAAGGACAAACAGGCAAGGGCGCGCGCGGCATGACAGCGGTGGCGGGGCGGAGAGAGGCGATCGCCTCCATGCTAACAGAATGTTCTGTCGGTAAATGGATTCTGTTTAGCGAATTTAGCAAGTATATGTTGGCAACGGGCAATCGGTTTGAAGTAACGCGCGATCCAGACAATCTCTATATTTCTGAATTTGGGTATGGTAACTTAGGATATTCCGGCAGTCATGATTGGCATATCCTACAGGAAAGATATATGCGCTGCTTGTTGTTTGAATATGTTGCTACCCTGGGAATAATTGATGTTGCCTATGCCGATCCGTCCCTCGTACCCAGCGATTTTGACGATCTTTGGGGTACGGACGATTTGAGATTTCTCAGTCGCTACGACGGCTTAATATCTTTTCGCCTGACAGCTTTGGGGGCTTACTGTTTGGGATTGACTCAAAATTACACCCCGCCAGCAATTGAGTTCCGTCAAACACTCCGCGTACTGCCGAATTTAGATATTGTTGTAGCAGGAGAAGGCATCGCGGCATCAGATGCGATCGTCCTCGATCTCTATGCTAAAAAAGTTTCAGATGTCGTCTGGCAACTCGATCGACAAAAGTTATTTACCGCCATTGAAGCCGGATACCCGCTAGCAGATTTTCAAGAAGTTTTAGAGACAAGAAGTATCGAACCGCTACCCGAAACCGTACAGCAATTTCTGACGGATGTTACAGAACGATCGAATAGTTTGCAAGATGCAGGAACTGTCAAGTTAATCGAATGTAAAAACGCCCATTTAGCAGTGTTGATTGCCAATGATTCCCGTACCAAAAAATTCTGTCAGCTAGCGGGCGATCGCAGTTTAGCAGTTCCATTATTCCAGGAAGCTAAGTTTCGCAACGCCCTGCGGCAGATCGGCTACGTCTTACCCCAGCGGGATAAATAGTACACCTGATACTATTAGTGTCAAAAATCAGCCGAAAACCTTTTTATCTTTCGTTTATAGCTGAGTCCAGATCCCCCTAAATCCCCCTTAAAAAGGGGGACTTTGAGTATTTGTAGGGTGCGTCGCTGGCGAGAAATCCTAAAAAAAGATCGACAATCTCAATGGCGACGCACCTTATAACATGGACAGGAGCAAATCAACCAAACTTTTCTGTTCTAACAAACTTATTCCCTCTTCCCTCTTCCTTCTTCCTTCTTCCTTCTTCCCTCTTCCTTCTTCCTTCTTCTTATGAATTATGTTCCCGAAAATGCTTTGATCGTGCAAAGCGATCGATCGATCTTACTAGAAGTTCACGCCCCTACAGCACAACAGGCGCGAGAAGCGATCGCCCCCTTTGCCGAATTAATCAAAAGTCCCGAACACATCCACACCTATCGCATCACGCCCCTCAGCGTGTGGAATGCGCGGGCGGCGGGAATGCCAGTTGAAGAGGCGATCTCCGCTTTGCGAAAGTATGCTAAATATGACATTCCTGAGTCGGTAGCGCAGGAAATCGAACTGCTTGGTACGCGCTACGGATTGACGGTAATTGAAAGGATTGATGCGGAAAATCCCGATTTACAACTGCGGATTACCGATCGCCCGCTGACGGAGTTGTTAGTGCGGGACGAGCGCGTAAAACCGCTGTTAGGTAAGCGGATTTCGGATCTTTGTTTTCAAGTCGATGCGGGGAATCGCGGCGTACTCAAGCAAGCTTTGCTAGCAGTGGGTTATCCGGCGGAAGATTTGGCTGGATATGTCGAGGGTGCGGAATTAGGGATTTCTTTGCGCGATCGAACTTTGGGCGACTTACCCTTTAATTTGCGTACCTATCAAAAAGAAGCTGTAGAGGCATTCTATCAAGGCGGAGAGGTAAGAGGTGGCAGTGGTACGATCGTCCTACCCTGCGGGGCTGGTAAAACCATAGTAGGGATGTTAGCCATGAGTTTGGTAAAGCAAAAGACACTCATCCTCACCAGCAGTTTGACTTCAGTGCACCAGTGGCGCAGGGAAATATTAGACAAAACAAGTTTAACTGAGGATGCGATCGCCGAGTACAGCAGTGTCAGTAAACAGACGGCTGCTGTCACCCTATCGACTTACCAAATGCTCAGTTATCGATCAAATAAAGATGATGAATTCCCGCATTTCGAGTTGTTTAACGCCCAATCATGGGGACTGATTATTTATGATGAAGTCCATCTATTACCTGCACCGATATTTCGGATTACTGCTGAATTACAAGCACGACGCAGGTTAGGTTTAACTGCGACATTGATTCGCGAAGACGGGAAGGAAGGCGATGTTTTCACGCTAATTGGCCCCAAGCGCTATGACGTACCTTGGCGGGAATTGGAAGGACAGGGATTTATTGCTACTGCTAATTGTACCGAAATCCGCGTCGCCCAAAATGAGGCGGAAAAAATGGAATATGCCCTAGCGCCCCGCCGCAATCAGTTTCGGATTGCTGCTGAAAATCCGGGTAAGTTGGATGTGGTGCAAAGTTTGTTGCAAAAGGAAGCCGGACACCGTATTTTAATTATTGGTGAGTTTCTGGAACAGTTGGATGCGATCGCCCGCATTACCGCATTACCACTGATTACGGGGAAGACAAAACAGGTTGAGCGCGATCGGTTATACGAAGCATTCCGTCACAAAGAGATTCCCGGATTAATTCTATCTCGCGTGGGCAATTTTGCCGTCGATTTACCCGATGCCGATGTGTTGATTCAGGTATCGGGAAAGTATGGTTCTCGCCAAGAAGAAGCGCAGCGCCTGGGACGAATTCTCCGCCCGAAATCTGACGGACATACTGCGAGTTTTTATACATTAGTCTCGCTACAAACTTGCGAAGAGGATTTTGCGCGACACCGCCAACTGTTTCTGACTGAACAGGGCTACAATTATAGCATTGAGGTTAAAGGCGATGGTTAGTCAGCGATCGTCGATAAATTCTTGGTAAAACTGCTCATGCAAACCTAAGAAATTATCCATCCTCTTCTTTGTCAGATACCCGCTCTTCTTACCAGTGTGCGGATTTTTTACGTAGCTATAAATTTCTTTTGAAACATTAGGATTCTCGCTCCACCTAATGTTGAACGCTGCATAGTTTGGGAAAAAGGTCATTCCTGCATAAGCATCAATGTGGTCATGTATCCACCATGCCAATGCTGTCCAATCTTGAGTGCGTTCATAGTAAGGGATGAATGATGTAACAACAATACATACTGTTGCTCCCATATACCCCTTTGAATCTTTTACGTCCCAGATATGTTCTGCATAGTTGGACTCATTACTGGCACAGCCGTACTGATTTTTATTCTCTGCTCCTTTGGCGTTCACCGCACAAGAACGATAGGCTGAGCGGATACTAATCCGACCAAGCGCATCTTGAATTGGTTCAAGCACCCTCTCACACAAATTCTTTCCTGCTGCGATCGCCAAGTCAGGATCGCTAGGAAGGTTAGGGATACCTTCAATTTGAGAGATTTCTGAATAAAGAAACTCACGCATGAAAAAACTCTTAGAGAGTTGAACCCGTCCTAGATCTTCCAAAGCTTTAACAGTTTGTGGCTTTCTCATAAAATGAACTACAGCAATTAGAGGTGAATAGCTTAATGTTAAACACTGGCAGATAATTTAGAAGCATTGTTGCAGCCAAAAGCAACGTTCCGGTTGAGTGGCTAGAAATAACTTTTGCATCACCACCAATATCTTTCGGTAGTCCGCTCCAACCGGGTTGTTAGGCCGCGGCGATCGCCAGTTGACGCTGTTATTGTCCGCGTCCCGGTTTGCAATCTGCAAAACCTAATGCCTCTGTGTCAAGGAAACTAGCGATCGCCATCTCAATGACTGCTTCGATTGGATATTCAATTTCAGCAGCACGAGCAATTAGGGCAGCACGAATTCGCTCAGGAAAACGTCCTAAAATAACTTCGGCATCAGCGAGGGAAAGTTGCTCTTGAAGTTTGGCTTGCATGGCATTTACATCTCAGTTGGAATTTGGACGTTGTAAGGGGGTTCAGTAGCTCTTAGAATGATGGCTTCTAGCTCCAATAGTAACGCAGGGTTCTGCCAGTGAGAAATTGTCTGTACTGCAATGCGTATGTCTTCATCGCTATATTTATCGAGCCATGCCCACAAAAAAGCTTTGTGCCCACCACTGAAGCGACCTCGTAAGCTCTTGGTTTTACCGATGTAGAGCAATCCATCAGTTCTGTGCCTGATTGCATAAATGCCAGGACGCGCAGGAATGCTCTCAAACCCACGGGTCAAGGGTTGACATTGCTCAAAAGGAATGAAAGCAATCGCGTCTAGAATTCTTCGCGCTTGGATTTGTAGGTCAGAATCATTCGTTGGCATGAAGGCAAGAAGGCTAATTGCACAGAAATCATAATCCCACAAATTCTGTTACAACCATCATCAACTAGGGATGGTTTCCTGCGCGATCGCACAGATAAGGCGATCGATTCCGAGCTGATTTGAGCCTTTGCCGTGCCTGTGTTTTTCTAGGATATGGGAAAGGGGCGAGCGATCGGGTTTTACCTGCCGGTAAAAAATGTAACGTTATTTCCGTAAAAAACCCGGTTTCTGCGTCCAGGAGTATTCATGATGAAATTAAATCTAAAAAGCAACAAGTGCAGAATATCTGGCAACCATCCGAATTATACCTACTAACATCCTGCTACACTATTAATAACCGCATCCTCACCCACATTTATGTTCGCAAAAGCAATCCTCGCTCTCGGTCCCTTAATCTCGGAAGTGCTGTCACCCATCGCCAGAAATATCGGTCACAAACTAGGAGAAACCCTCGGCAATAAATCTCAACAGTGGCTCGAATTTCTGATTCCCGATCCCAATCAGATATTCTCAGATTCGACTGAGATAGAGCAAGCAAAACAGAGTTATTCCCAAGAACTGCTCGAATACGCCAAAGCGAAAGATGCCAGAGATAACGAATTGTTAAACCTGACATTAGCACAAACAGCACGCCGCCTTGAGTTGCAGGCACAGGAAAAGGAAGACAGACTGAAGCTGGCAGCCTTGCAGCGGGATTTGATGCGGGAATTGCAAGCAAAGGATATTCAGGTCAAGCTGGCTGAAATTCAAACAATTTGGGATAAAGATACTTGGTTTTCTAAGTTGAATCGAGAGGAAACTAAGCAGATTTTACTCCAGCAGCAACATCGCCTCTTAATCTTACTATCACCGCCCAAAATTAGCAAGCGATGCCCGGAAACCTTCTGTGAAGATTTGCCCATTGAAATGAGAAGTGTGGGAGATTTTCTCAGACAGCATTATCCTCAACAGGATGTCTTACGCCCAGTTAAGTTTTATAGCGACTATTTCACTGAGTCGATTGGTGATATTGATGTGGAACGCTTGCAGCGAATTTTATCTCCGGTTCCTACTACAATTTTATATAGCGATATCAGCGACTATGCGGTAACTTTTCGCGTCGGCTTTTGGGGATTCCTGAATAATCAGGAAGTCTCCCTGTTTTCTACCAAAGTTTTTGACTGGGAAGAGGCAAAAGATGCACTTCTAGCCTCTGGGGTAAGTGAGAAAAAAGCCCTCCGCATGATTCGGCAGTTGATTGTAGCCATTCACAAATTGCTGGCGGGATTTTTAGCAGATTTGTATTATCTCAATATTGACCCCGGCTATGAACCTCAGTTGTTTAATTTAAAGGATGAATTGGCTGAAGATGGATTAGCAGAAGAGTGGGTGAAACCTTATTTTGATATTCTTCAGGATATTCAGCGGCGACAGCGAGAACAGTATGAACAGGAGTTGAAAAAGCTGATTCAGCAAATAGAGGCTGAAGGTCAATCTCAAGCATCTGCCAAAGCTGAAGCACAACGCCAACAACAAATACAAGAAGCGTCTGCCAAAGCTGAAGCACAACGCCAACAACAAATAGAAGAAAAAATCATTAGAAAAGCTCACTCCTTCAAATGTGTAAAAACTCTTAATGGCGTAGCTATGCCCTCTGTTGATTGCGTAGTTATTAGTCCAGATGGCAAGACGTTGGCTAGTAACAGCAGTGGAAATTGCAGCAAACTTTGGAATCTCCATACAGGAGAGCTGATTCGTACTTTTTATGGGCATTCAGGTGCGGTTAATTGCGTTGCTATTAACCCTAATGGAAAAATCTTAGCTAGTGGAAGTTATGACAGAACAATTAAGCTGTGGAATCTAGAAAATGGACAAGAAATTAGCACTCTGAAGGGTCACTCAAGTTTAATTAGATCTCTTGTTTTTAGTCCAGACGGACGAACTCTTGCTAGTGGCAGTCAAGACAATAGTATCAAACTATGGTATCCGAAAAACTGGCAGGAAATTTGCACTCTCCCTAGGCATTCATCCTCGGTTTATTCTGTCGCTATCAGCCCGGATGGACAAACTCTTGCTAGTGGCGGTCATGACAAAACTATTAAACTGTGGAATCTAAAAAATGGACACACACTTTGCACTCTTAGAGGGCATTCAGAGTCGGTTTCTTCTGTTACAATCAGCTCGAATGGACCAACTCTTGCTAGTGGCAGTTATGACTATACTGTAAAGCTTTGGAATCTGAAAACTGGTCAGGAAATTCGCACTCTCAGAGGGCATTCAGACTATGTTAATTCTGTGGCAATTAGCCCGGATGGACAAATTCTTGTTAGTGGTAGTGGAGACAGTACAATCAAACTGTGGAATCTACAAAATGGAGACACAATTTTTACTCTCACAGGACATTCAGCCAAGGTTAATTCGGTCTGTTTTAGCCCGGATGGAAACACTCTGGTTAGTGGCAGTTCTGATGGGAGTATCAAAATTTGGCGGTGTGATGGGTGAACTAACAGGGAAAGATGAAAATTAGGGCGCGATTTGCCAATATGGAACTACAAAACTTGACTGCGTGAGAAATAAACCGAGAAACACTTAAGGAAAGTAATTTAAATGTCAGAAACAATTAATTTTGAGCAAGCCGTGTTAGAGAATCTGCGACAGTTACCAACGGATAAACAACAAGAAGTGCTCGACTTTGTACAATTCTTGGTGCAAAAAGCGGAACAGAAAAAGCAGTTACCCAGCGAAAGTTCTGAGTCTAACAGTTCGTCAACAACCGCACCTACTCTCAAGCTATCACTTAGAGAAATTGCTAGCCTGCCACTAGCAGAACGCCATAAAATACTAGCACCATTTATACCTGCTACAGCCGAAGATTTTTTGACATATCCTGAATTAAGCGAGTTTTCGGTACTCGATGGCGAAGACTGGGAGGATGACAGAATTCAAAAAGTCTCAAAACTATATTCATCCTCAAAAACTTCAGACCAAGCAAGTGAGGTTAATTGACATTTTTTACCCATTTCATCCTGGGCATCTTTCACCGCAACTTGAAAACATTTCTCCCAGATAGACTCAATAAAATCACGATTTAAACTAGGCATTTCTTCTTGACTTTCTTCAATCTCTCGCCGCGCCGAACGAATACTAATAGCCCAGCTAGCCGTTCGTTTTTCAGGTTGATTTTTCCATTTAATAATATGAAGCATTAAACGAATTAACTGGCTTTTTAATGCTCGTTTTTCGGTTCTCCCCATTGCTTCAATTAAAGATTCTAAACCTGCCGTTGCTTCCATAGATTTTCCTTCTTTGAGAAGTGTCTGGACTGTGACAGCCGTTTGATAATGAGAACACACTGCTAACCAGTCCCAATCTTGTTTAGTCAGCATTCTTATTTCCTTGGAATTGCCTATATTGCTAAATTTATCATAAATCAATAGTTATGGCAATCGGCGGTTAAATCCAGATTTCGTATCGATCTAAACTTTAATTTTCTTCATCGTTATCAGATAAAGTATATTCTTCCTCAAAAACTTCAGACCAAGAAAGGGAAGTCAATTGACATTCAACTTTCCTCATTTCGGTGTTAGCCTCTTTCACTGCTGCTTGAAAACATTTATCCCAAATAGATGCAATAAATTCACGATTTAAACTAGGAACTTCTTCCTGAATATCTTCTATTTCTCGGCGTGCGGATAGAATGCTAATAGCCCAGCTAGTAGTTTGTTTTTGAGGTTGAGATTTCCATTTAATAATATGAAGCATTAAACGAATTAACTGGCTTTTTAATGCTCGTTTTTCGGTTCTTCCCATTGCTTCTATTAAAGATTCTAAACCTGCCGTTGCTTCCATAGATTTTCCTTCTTTGAGAAGTGTCTGGACTGTGACAGCCGTTTGATAATGAGAACACACTGCTAACCAGTCCCAATCTTGTTTAGTCAGCATTGCCCTATCCTTGAAATTGCTTATATTCCTAAATTTATCATACCGATCGCCCCTCAACTGGGTCCTCCCATCCCCCAACAGCCCAACAATACTTAATAAAAACTTTATAAAACTTACCATTTCCGCATAGATTAGAGTTATCCTAGAAAATCCAGCAATCCTGCAAAGCGTCAACCTTCTCGTCACTTATCCAGTGGTTCGATGACTCAAACCCAAAGCACCAAAACCGCCACCGCAACTGCAATTTATTCCTTGACAATTGCTCCAGCCTGTGTATTGCGGGGTCGATCGGCGATCGCACAAGCCGGAGATGCGATCGCCAGTTTCGGAAAGCGGCCGTTAATCGTCGGCGGCAGCAACTCCCTCGCCGCCGCCCAACCGTACCTGCAACCAATCCTCGAACAGCAGCAGTTAAAATCCGCCGAAACAGCCTACGGCAAGGATTGCAGCGAAACCAGCCTCGAAACTCTCCGCGCAGCAGCCCAAACCCATCAAGCCGACTTCATCATCGGTGTCGGCGGTGGCAAAGCCTTAGACGCAGCCAAACTCGTCGCCCATCAGTGCAAAATCCCGATCGTCACAATACCCACATCAGCAGCCACCTGTGCCGCTTGGACAGCCCTTTCTAACATTTATTCAGAACAAGGTGCATTCCAATACGATGTCACCTTAGCCAGATGTCCAGACTTATTAATACTCGACTACGGCTTAATTCAAACCGCACCACAGCGGACATTAGTAGCAGGAATTGGAGATGCGATCGCCAAATGGTACGAAGCATCAGTCAGCAGCGGACACTCCGAACAAACCCTGATAATTTCCGCCGTTCAACAAGCTAGAATACTGCGCGATATTTTATTCCAAAAATCAGCCGCCGCCCTCAAAGAACCCGGTAGCGAAACCTGGCAAGAAGTCACAGATGCAGCCGTATTGCTAGCAGGAGTAATCGGCGGAATTGGCGGTGCCCAATGTCGCACCGTCGCTGCCCACGCCGTCCACAATGGTCTAACTCATCTATTAGCAAGTCACGGCACATTGCACGGGGAAAAAGTCGCCTACGGCATTTTAGTACAACTGCGACTAGAAGAAATGCTGCAAAACAATCAACTCGCCGCTAGCGCCAGACAGCAACTGTTAAAATTCTACGCCGAGATTGGATTACCCCAAACTTTAGACAACCTCGGACTCGGAGACATTACCATAGCAGAATTGCAGCGCGCCGCCGATATCGCCTGCAATCCCAATTCCGACATCCACCGACTGCCTTTTAAAGTTGTTCCCCAACAATTAATGGCAGCGATGGTTTCTACCACCGCACCTGTGGGAGAATTAAAGATTAAGAATTAAAACAGTTTGTAGTAAGGACTAAAGTCCTGAAAAGGCTGTGCTAGCAAGGACGAAAGTCCTTACTACAAACCAGGAAAACTGACAACTGACAAAAAATAAATGACCTTGGATTGGATTACCCCTGCTGACAGGTTGCAAAAACTACCGCCCTACGTATTTGCCCGTCTCGACGAACTCAAAGCCCGCGCCCGCGAACAAGGACTCGATTTAATAGACTTAGGAATGGGAAACCCCGACGGTGCCACTCCTCAACCAGTAGTAGAAGCCGCCGTCGCAGCCATCCAAAATTCTGCCAATCACGGCTATCCACCCTTTGAAGGAACTGCCAGTTTCCGCCGTACTATTACTAAATGGTACAGCCGCCGCTACAACGTTGAACTCGATCCAGAAAGCGAAGCATTGCCTTTGTTGGGTTCTAAAGAAGGTTTAGCACATTTTGCGATCGCCTATATCAATCCAGGGGACTTAATATTAGTACCCAGTCCCGCTTATCCCGTATTATTTCGCGGCCCGATTATCGCCGGTGCAAAAGTTCACAACATCATCCTCAAACCAGAAAATGACTGGGTAATTGACTTAGCCGACATTCCCGACAGCGTAGCCGAACAAGCCAAAATACTCTATTTCAATTATCCCAGTAATCCGACTGGAGCAACTGCACCCCGCGAATTTTACAAAGATATTGTGGCTTTCGCACACAAGCATCAAATCTTGCTGGTTCACGACTTGTGTTATGCGGAATTAGCCTTTGACGGCTATCAACCGACAAGTTTATTAGAAATTCCCGGCGGTAAAGAAATCGGTGTCGAATTTCACACGATGTCCAAAACTTACAATATGGCCGGCTGGCGCGTCGGTTTTGTAGTAGGAAACAGCAAAATTATCCAAGGTTTGCGGACATTAAAAACTAACCTAGATTACGGTATATTTTCCGCATTGCAAACAGCAGCAGAAACAGCACTGCAATTGCCCGACAGTTACTTGCACGAAGTGCAGAATCGTTACAGGACTCGCCGGGATTTCATGGTGGAAGGATTGGCAGAATTAGGGTGGAATATTCCTAAACCTCTGGCTGCAATGTATCTTTGGGTTCCCTGCACTCCGGGCATGAGTTCGACTGATTTTGCCCTGAATGTTTTGCAGCAAACGGGTGTTGTGGTGACTCCTGGCAATGCTTTTGGGCCGGGCGGCGAAGGATATGTGAGAATTAGTTTAATTGCAGATTGCGATCGACTGGGAGAAGCATTGCGGCGCTTAAAACAAGCAAACATTCGCTATCAATAGTCATTGGTTATTGGTTATTAGTCAGTAGTTATTGGTTATTTGTGGGTTGTTAGTTGTTAGTTGTTATTGCTTATTTGTTGGTGATAATAACCAATTATCAACTGACAACTGACAACTGACTATAACGTTTTAATTTGCTCAATCACCCAGTCAAAAGTTTCCATAACTTGCTTGAGGGCAGATTCATCTTGCAAAGTAAACAAAGCCAGACTCGGCGACCTTCTCTCACCCGGTTCTATAGGCAGCGACAGACCGATCGAACTCAGCTTACTTCTCAATTCCAGCCAATTTTCTTCCGCATTAAACGGCGGCCCGGAACCGTAATTGTCAGCAGAAATCTCCATTCTGCCAGCAATATCTACAGTGAATAACTGATAGGGTTTTCTTCCCTTTTGAGGCAATTGAGCGGAGAAACCGCCGTAGGCGTCCCCCGTTCCCCAGTGGATTTGAACTTCGGGTTCTTGACTTTTTGCCCAAAGGTAAATTGCTTTTGCCATTTGCGCCTCGTCCGCGCCTCGTCTAGCTTTGATTTCCGCAAAAAATGAAGATTCATCCCAGCGCCTTCTTTCGCGCGTTGCGCTGGATTTTTTCTGCTGTGCTTCCGCTGTCTGACCGATCACTCTGGGAACCAGCGTTTTCAAACCATCTTCACTTACATACTGCTTAATTTCCAGGGCCAAAACTTCAACCGGGTCCATTTGTTCGTTGAGAAATTCGACAACTCGGCGCATTTCAGCGGAAATCTCGTCAGCTACAAACACTAAGCGAACTTTACCCGCTTGCAAATTAGTTTTAACCTTCTGCCAAAATCTTTCTTCATTAGCATTTGCGCCGAGAAACTCTTCAAAAATCTGTTCAGGATCGCGACCCCGATCGCGACAATTAGCTTCAAACAGAGCAATAATTGAATCGACCGGCCAGTAAACCAAGGCATTAGCAGCATAGTCGATCGACTGACCCAAAACTTTTTGCCGCAGTTCGGCATTAGGAGTTCGGCGGACATCCACCAAAGTAGGAACGGCATTTTGGTCGAGAAACAAATGATCCAGCGACCACTGCACCGCTGTTTCCTCATCGCTGGGTGCAGCTTCCCGCGAAATTAACAGCCACCTCCGCGCCGTCGCCCGATCGATTTCGTCTCCCGCGATCAAATTGGGATAAGTTACTAGCAATTCTTGTAACTGGTCTTCCGAGTCGTAGGGCTGTTCCATCATTTCTACCAGCCTGTCGTCGTCCTGAATCAGATAAATACCTCCAGCCATGCCAGCCCACCTACTTAATTTTAGATTTTAGATTTTAGATTTTAGATTTTAGATTTTAGATTTCAGGCTTAGTCATTAGTCCTGCCGTCATGAGTGATTGGTCATCAGTCCTGCCGTCCCGCCGTCATGGGTCATCAGTCATTAGTCATCGGTCAGAAGGAGTTTTTTGTGGAATTGACAAACAAGAAAAATTCTTGAATTCAAAATTTTTCTTTAATTATGAAGAATGCTCAAGGACTAATACCTTGCGCCTTGTGAACTCATTGGCTGAAGACTGATTACTGATGACGGATGACCAATGACGGCAGGACTAATGACTACTGTCAACTGTCAACTGTCAACTGTCAACTGTCAACTGTCAACTGACTAATACAACCAGTAAATACTCGCTGTGCCGGCCCGGTCATGTAAATCCGCCCAGAAACTTCTGCCCATTCGATTTCCAAAACGCCGCCTGGGAGTTCAACCGCAGTTGCCCGATCGCACTTCCCTACCAACACCCCAGCTACCACAGCAGCACAAGCACCAGTCCCACAAGCTAGAGTAACACCCGCGCCTCTTTCCCACACCCGCATTTTTACATAGTCTGAACGTATCACTTCAATAAATTCCGTATTGGTACGCTGCGGGAATGCTTTGTTGTGCTCGAATTGAGGCCCGACAGTTTCTAAAGCAACAGCCGAAACATCCTCTACAAAAGTAATGCAGTGAGGATTGCCCATGCTGACGCAGGTAACAGACCAAGATTTATCAGCAACTTCGATCGACACATCTATAGCTTTGGCATCCGATGCGGCCAAAGTTGTCGGAATTTCCGCAGCCAGCAGCCGGGGAACTCCCATATCCACCTTAACCTGACCGTCCGATCGCAATTCGGGGCTAATCACACCAGCCAGAGTGTGGATGCGGTACTGAGTTTTTGCCTCTGACCCTTCCAAATCGGCGATAAACTTAGCCAAACAGCGAATCCCATTGCCGCACATTTCCGGTTCAGAACCATCGGAGTTAAAAATCCGCATCGTATAGTCAGTGTCGTTTTGACCCGGAAGAGCAAATATCACACCGTCTGCGCCAATCCCGAAATGTCGATCGCACAAATCCACAGCTTGTTCTGGCGTGATCACCGGTTCTGACGAGTGGCGGTTGTCAATCAGAATAAAATCATTTCCCAGTCCGTGATACTTCGCAAACTCGATCGGCATAAAAACAAACCTCTTTTGGTTAAAACTGATTAGATAATTTGATGACCAAATTACCCATTTCCCCGTATTATAAAACTTTATGCAATTTATAGTCCTTTCTACTAAAATATCAACAAATATAATTTTTATAACTCTACAGGGATATCTAATTAATGCTGATGTCAATGGCTGAATGAATATCGGTCGAAAAGTAACCGCCAAGGGGTTTCTCTCTCATCGGGTACAGGCAGTTGTAATTGCGGCAGTAAGGGTTAAACGGTATAAACAGAAGAATATGGTTTAAGGTAATATTTGACTATATTTTTCTGAACTATGTCTGAATTTGAAACCGGATTGCCCAGCGTTCGCTTAATACAAAGCTACATCAAAGACAAACAACAGGTGGAAATCAAACTCCTGACCGGCGACTTAGTAGCGGGCAGAATTTTTTGGCAGGATAATAGCTGCATTTGCCTCCTCGATCCCTCAGAAACACAAATTCTGATCTCGCGGCCAGCAATTGCTTATCTCAAACCCAACGGCTGAGGAGAGGGGGAAAGTGGGAGAGAGGGAGAGGGGGGGAGAGGGAGAGGGGGGGAGAGGGAGAGGGAGAGAGGGGGAGAGGGAGAGAGGGAGAGGGGGGGAGAGGGAGAGAGGGAGATGGGGAGATTGGGAGATTGGGAGAGGGAGACAGTAGAAAAAATCTTCCTTCTTCCCTCTTCCTTCTTCCTTCTTCCTTCTTCCCTCTTCCTTCTTCCCTCTTCCTTCTTCCTTCTTCCCTCTTCCTTCTTCCTTCTTCCCTCTTCCTTCCCTAATCGCTAAACAGCTTTTCGCTGACTTGGATCTTGACCAAAGGCAGCTTTAAAGCAGGTTGTGGCACAGGCGGTGAGGCCGTCCGCTGCATCAAGCCGAGCTCGTAGAAGCCGCCGCACAGCAGCAAACGATCGCCTTCTTGCAAATTGCTAGTTCCGTCGGGCCAGCGAGTAAATTTCCCTTCCCGGCGGATCGCCCGCACCTGCACCCCGTACTGGCCGAGCACATCTACCTCTGACAGTTTTTTGCCGGCCCAAGGACTTTTTGCTGGCAGCCTCAGCCACTGGCAAGAACTGTCGCCCTGCGGGACTGCAACTTCCCCCTTCGCCAGCAACTCAAAACTAATGAGTTCTTCCGGTTCTCCCACTACAAAAAGTCGATCGCCCGAGTGCAAAGCTGTCTTGCCGTTAGGATAATCAATTTCCTCGCCATTCTCGCGGACGATCGCCATCACGCTGACCCCTGTCAACTGTCGCAGGTTAGTTTCTTCCAGAGTCATGCTGGCGATGGGAGAACCCGACGGCAAGCTGTACCACTCGCTGTTCATATCTCGAACCGCCACTTTCAAATCCCGCGAAACCGCCAAAGGTTCGCGCGGTGGCCGCAATTCCAGATAGCGGCTGCTGCGAATTTGCTGCACTTCGCGCCCGATCGCCATTGCCGAGATGCCCATACTAGCCAGCAAGTGGGAAGACAGTTCTAAACTGGCCTCAAACTCCGGCTGCACAACTTCCCAGGCCCCCAGTTGGTAAAGCAGTTCGATGTCTTTATCTTGGTTAGCGCGCACCACAATATCCAAATCCGGGACTAATTCTAAAGCCCGCTTCAGACACAAACGAGTGCTCATGGGATCGGGAAGGGCGATCGCCATTGCTTTTGCCCGTTCCACCCGCGCTGCTTCCAATACGTGCAAGCTGGCAGCATTCCCGTAAATGTAAGGAATTCCTTGCATTCTGCACTCTTGAATTCTACTTTCAGACTCATCGATTACCACAACAGAACAGTTGCGGCTTTGCAGCATTTTGACTAAAATTCTGCCCACTCGCCCGTAGCCACAAACCACAACATAATTTTGTTCCGGCAAAGTTTCAGCTATTGCCACAGGTTGAGATGTTTCGTCAAAATAGCGCTGCAAAGGCCCGAAATTTTCCGCCCATTTCAATAACTGTGGCACGCTTCTCAATACAAACGGAGTCAGCACGAGGGTGACGGCTGTCGTTCCTAAAATTAACAGGTAAACGTTCCGCGAAACCAGCCCCATAGCTTGGCCGGCACTAGCGAGTACAAAGGAGAATTCTCCTATTTGAGCTAAGCCCAAACCTGCGATTAATGCTGTTTTTAGCGGATAGCCAAATAGTCGGACGATCGGCGTTATAATCAAGAATTTGCCGACAAATACTATAAATACCAGTCCCAGAATTACTTCTAGATGGTTCCACAGAAACACCGGATCGATTAACATTCCGATGGTGACAAAAAATAAGGATGCAAAAATATCTCGCAAAGGCTCGACATAAGTTAGAGTTTGGTCGGCATATTCCACCTCGGAAATCATTAAACCCGCCACAAAGGCGCCCATCTCGATCGAAAAACCCAAATATTCTGTCAGTAGCGCAATCCCTAAAGCCAAAACCACAACTCCCAGCAAAAACAGTTCCCTGCTTTCTGTTTGCGCGAGGTAGCGCAACAACTGCGGTACGATCCAAATGCCCGCGACTACAGCACCGGCAGCAAATAACCCGATCCGCAGCAGGGCCCACGCTACCGTCATGCCGATCTCTTCTGCTGGCTGGTTGAGTGCGGGCAAAACTGCTAGCATTAGCCCCAAGGCCAAATCTTGAACTACTAATATTCCCAGCATGACTTGACCGTGGGAAGTACCGCCTTCATTGCGCTCCATCAAGCACTTGAGTACGACTGCTGTCGAGGAAAGTGACAGAATCGCTCCTAAAAACACGCCTTGAGCGGGCGATTCTACCCACCCTACCGCCAAGGAAATTGCAGTAGTAATGGCGATCGTCAGCACAATTTGCAAGCCCCCCCCGCCCAAACTAATGGCTTTTACTTTCTGGAGTTCGGCGAACGAAAATTCCACTCCCAAGGCAAATAACAGAAAGGCAACCCCGAATTCAGCCAGGGTGTCTACCTGAATTAATTCTTTAATCAGCCCCAAACCTGCCGGCCCAACTACGATCCCTCCCAGGAGGTAGCCGAGAATTACCGGCTGTCGCAACAGCGATGCAAAGAGTCCTCCTGCTGCGGCAGCAGCGAGAACTAGAACTAAGTCAACGATCAGTCGGAAGTCTTCTTGCACAAGTTTATGAAAAAAGTATAAAGTTATATTATAGTGTCTAATGTGTTGACTATGTTTAGTAGGTTAACTGTAGTTGGGGAGCAAGGACAACGGCCACACTTGACCCAGGTATTTTCTCATGGCACAGAGTTCAACTCCTCACAAAAAGCTTAACCTCTTGCAAGTTTATCGAGGGATTGCGACTGTATTAGTGGTAATGTTTCACCTGAACGAGATGAGCGCCGAGAGATAAAATCAAGTTACGTTTTTTAATTTATTTCAGGCAGGGTGGAGCGGTGGTGATTACTTTTTTGTATTGAGCGGTTTTATCATGGTGTATGTTCACCGATCGGCGATCGCTAAAAAGGATTAGTTAAAATTGTTTTTATTTATGCAAGCCCTGCTTGCGGATTTACCCGATATACTGGATAATTACTGAGACACTTTTGTGTTTTTTTATAGTAATTCCCGGTTTTGCTAACAATAAAGATTTAGGTTTTAGACCAGTAATTTTGTCGTTGCTCTTGATACCTCAAAATGACAAGTCCATTCGGGATGTAGGTGGGACAAAGCTGCCGTCGCACCTGTAAAAACTGCACTAGAGGCGATCGAGTCCCTAACTGACACCCATATTTGCTCGGTGACGAACTGAGCATTGGCGATTTCTACGTAATTCGGGTCTTCACTTACCTATCGCAGACCCCAGATTACGAAGCAACGATCGCGCAAAGTTCAAGGCTGCAGACTTGGTGGAATGAGGTCAGTCAACTTCCCAGTGTAAAGAAAGTCTGTGCTTAACATCTGTGCATTTTATAACTCAGGGGTTTACAACCATGCCGCATTTATTTGAGCCATTCGATCAACGTGGCGTTAGCTTCCGAAATCGCATTGCAGTTTCTCCCATGTGTCAATATTCAAGCGTTGATGGCTTCGCGAATGATTGGCATTTGGTTCATCTCGTCAGTCGAGCCGTAGGAGGGGCAGGGCTGGTGATGACTGAAGCAGCGGCAGTCGAGCCTGAAGGACGAATTACGCCGCAAGATTTAGGAATCTGGCAAGACAAACACATTGAAATGTTGGCGCGAATTGTCGAGTTAATTCACCGCAACGGTGCAGTTGCTGGAATTCAACTTGCTCATGCAGGTCGAAAAGCCAGTACAGCGCCTCCGTGGGAAGGCGGCGACGTGCTTTCGGAATCTCAAGGAGGATGGACTTCGATCGCCCCTAGCGCCATTCCATTTGAACCCGGTAGCCCCGCCCCGATCGCTCTGAGTATCGAAGAGATTCAGAAGCAGACGACACTCTTTGTCAGCGCAGCCCAACGCGCTCTCGCAGCCGGATTTGACGTAATAGAGATTCATGCGGCTCACGGCTACCTACTGCATGAATTTCTGTCTCCCTTGAGCAATCAACGGACTGATTCCTATGGCGGCAGTTTTGAGCATCGCATCCGGTTTTTATGTGAAGTCGTGCAAGCGGTGCGAAATGTTTTGCCCGATCAAACACCGCTTTGGGTTCGCATCTCTGCAACCGATTGGGTTCCAAATGGTTGGGACATTGAACAAAGTATTGCACTCAGCGATAAATTAAAGTCACTGGGCGTTGATTTAATCGATTGTTCATCAGGCGCAATTGTACCGGGTGAAAAGATTCCGACGGGTGCAGGTTATCAAACTATTTTTGCCGATCGCATTCGACGCGAAGCCAACATCGCCACCGGAGCAGTTGGTATGATTACTGCACCCGCGCAGGCTGACCAGATCATTCGTACCGGTCAAGCAGATATGGTATTACTTGCCAGAGAAATGCTGCGCGATCCTTATTGGCCGATGCGGGCTGCGAAGCAACTACGTCAATCCGTGCCTGCTCCTATTCAATACGATCGGGCTTGGTAATTAAGCGAATTTGCGATCGAGTTTAGGTCAGCCGATTTAATCAATTAACAGGAGTGAATATGTCTGAAATTCAAAACAAGGTTGTCATCATTACAGGAGCAAGTAGCGGTTTAGGTGAAGCCACCGCTCATCGTTTAGCCGCCAGCGGAGCCAAACTGATGCTTGCTGCGCGCCGCGAAGATAGACTCAAGGACTTGGTGACTGCAATCGAAAAAACAGGTGGCACAGTTGCCTATCGAGTCACCGATGTTGCCGATCGCGCCCAGATGCAAGCATTGGCAGACGCAACGCTGGAAACCTATGGACGCATTGATGTTCTGGTCAACAATGCGGGTTTAATGCCACTGTCTCCCCTTGACCAGATTAAGGTCGATGAGTGGGATCAAATGATTGATGTCAACATTAAAGGCGTGCTTTACGGCATCGCTGCGGTGCTCCCGACTATGCGCCAACAGAAGTCTGGCCATGTGATCAATTTGTCGTCTGTTGCAGGACATAAAGTATTTCCGGCGGCGGCAGTTTATTGTGCTACCAAGTATGCCGTGCGAGCAATTTCCGAAGGGCTGCGGCTGGAGTCAAACGGTGAAATTCGTTCTACCAACATTTCCCCCGGTGCGGTTGCGACTGAGTTAACCAGTACCATCACTCATGGTGATACGGCATCAGGGGTAAATCAGTTGTATTCAGTCGCCATTGATGCGGATGCGATCGCCCGGGCGATTGCCTATGCCATTGAGCAGCCCGGTGATGTGGATGTCAACGAAATGATCATCCGTCCGACTCGTCAGGAGTTGTGAAGTAGGGCGCATGAGAGTCGATCGACTCTCCATTGAATACGGATTCTCTGACTGCATCGTTCTGCATCGTTGTGTCGATCGCACCTTTCCCCGTCCAACCCAACAATCTAATCAATCTAGCCACCATAATATCGGATAATTGTAAAGCAATTAACCAAGCTAACAGCATGAGTATTGACCACTTAAACACAGACTACGGCATTGCCGGCCACCTCACCTTCGCCACCGGAAACGGTGGTTTCCCGATGATTCACATCGACAACGGCCAAGCCAAAGCCTTAATTTCTGTGTATTCCGGTCAAGTTCTCTCCTTTCAACCAGCCACCGAAGCCACAGACTTGATGTTCCTCAGCGAAAAAGCCTACTATGCCGAAGGGAAAGCCATCAAAGGCGGTATACCCATCTGTTGGCCCTGGTTTGGCCCAGATCCCGAAGCCTTGGGGCGTCCGAGTCATGGGTTGGTGCGGAATCGCCTCTGGAATGTGCTAGAAACCGCCACAACCCCAGACGGTGCAACCAAAGTCACTCTAGGACTCAAGGATACCGATGAAACTAGAGCACTTTGGCCTCAAGCTTTTGAACTGGCGATCGTAATTACGATCGGCACCACCCTCACTGTAGAATTAATCACCCGCAATCTAGGCGACAAAGCATTTCCCCTCACCCAAGCTTTGCATACCTATTTCCAAGTCGGCGATATCAACCGCGTGCAGGTTTTAGGTTTAGAAAATAGCCAGTATCTTGATAAAGTTGATGCTGGTGTCGAAAAAACTCAAGTGGGTGCAGTGGTAGTAACAGGTGAAGTCGATCGTATTTATCTGGATGTCACCAATGAATTAGTCATTGACGATAGCGCCCTCAATCGCCGTATTCACATTAAATCATCGGGTAGTAAATCCGTCGTAGTGTGGAATCCTTGGGTGACAATTTCTGCAAGTATGGCCGACCTTGATGATGCAGATTATCAGCGCTTACTCTGCGTAGAAACGACCAATGCAGCTACAGATATTGTGGAAGTTCCCCCTCATGGTGAGTTCCGCTTGCAGGCAATTTACAGCGTTGAACGCGACTAAGGAATTAGAACTTAATCTTAGCGGTGATGGGGCCAAAATTCTCAGTAAGCTGTTCAACATTTCAATTGGATATTTTGGGCGTTGCTCAAATCCCACCCACAAGACTGGGATTGTTTCTTTAAATACAACTTAAATGCTGATTAGCTGATTGAATTGAAAAACTCTGTCACCCTAATGACTAATAATATCATGTCCGATCGAGCGATTAAAAGGGCGGGTTTTTAAGATTGTCAATTATTGGCAGATATTTTTCGTGAGGGGAATTCCTCCCTTATTAGGGGTAATCGACCGGAGATGATATAATACCAAATCCAAAATTTCTCCCCTGTTTATTTTTTAGTCCGCGAAAGACGTTCGGCTAAGCTGAGTCGAACCGTCTAGCCACAGACAAAACTTTGTATGATCGGTTTCAGCCGCCGAATCCGAGCTTTTTACTTACCATCAATTATTATGCAAAACTTCAACTGGACAAAACTTCAAAATGGCTCAGACATTCGCGGTATCGCCCTCGAAGGCGTCCCCAATGAAAAAGTCAACCTCACCCCCGATATTGCCACAATCTTAGGTAAATCCTTTGTCAGTTGGCTGGTGCAAAAAGTCAACAAACCTGCCGCAGAATTAACGATCGCGATCGGGCGTGACAGTCGCCTATCTGGGCCAACCTTAATGCAAGCAGTCATGGAGGGAATCGCCTCAGTTGGTGCAACCGTGTACGACTTTGAAATGGCCTCAACCCCCGCCATGTTTATGAGTACAATCACCCCTGGTTTTGATTGCGACGGCGCAATTATGCTCACTGCTAGCCATTTGCCCTTTAATCGAAATGGCTTAAAGTTTTTCACCGCCAAAGGTGGGTTACAAAAACAAGATATTACAGATATTTTAGCACTAGCCCAAAGTAATAATTTTCAGCCCGCCCCATCGCCCGGTAAAATTGTAAAGCATGATTTTATCTCTGTTTATGCTAACCAATTTGTCACAAAAATCAGGGAAGCCGTCAATCACCCCGATAACTTTGAGCAACCACTAACAGGATTAAAAATTGTTGTGGATGCGGGTAATGGTGCTGGCGGTTTTTATGTTGATAAAGTCTTAAAACCTTTAGGTGCTGACACTACGGGCAGTCAGTTTTTAGAACCCGATGGTACTTTCCCCAATCATGTGCCAAATCCCGAAGATAAACAGGCAATGCAGTCAATTTGTCAAGCGGTAATTGAACACAAAGCTGATTTTGGGATTATTTTTGATACCGATGTCGATCGCAGCGCGGCCGTCGATCAAGTTGGCAAGGAACTCAATCGCAATCGCTTAATTGCCTTGATTTCTGCGATCGTATTAAAAGAGCACCCAGGCTCTACTATTGTCACCGATTCTATCACCTCCGATGGCTTGACACAATTCATCGAACAAGATTTAAAAGGGATTCACCATCGCTTTAAACGCGGCTACAAAAATGTGATTGACGAGTCGATTCGCCTCAATGAAGCCGGACAGGAATCATGGCTGGCGATTGAAACCTCTGGACATGGAGCTTTGAAAGAAAATTACTTTCTGGATGATGGCGCTTATTTGGTCAGCAAATTATTGATTGAATTGGCTAAATCAAAGCTAGCAAATCAATCTTTGCCGGATTTAATTGCGAATTTAAAAGAACCCGAAGAAAGTGCAGAATTTCGGATTAAAATTGGTGTGGAGGATTTCAAGGCTCACGGCGATCGGGTTATTGAACAACTGCAACAATTTGTCTCAACGCAAGCAGACTGGAAAATAGTTCCCAATAACTACGAAGGTCTGCGAATTTCCTGCACGTCTGCTAGCGAATCCGGCTGGTTTCTGTTACGCTTATCACTCCATGATCCGGTGATGCCTTTGAATGTTGAGTCTAATGTTAAGGGTGGTGTTGCTCACATAGTGGCTCGGCTTTTAGCGTTTTTCCAAACCACAGAATCCCTTGATTTTTCGGCACTATCGAGCTAAGTTTCACTCTCGTCAGACTATTAGTAAACCCAATCCAAGGAGGAATTTAATCATGTGGCTTTTAACCATTAACTGTTCTGCAGCAAGCTGGGAGAACCATTCCAAAGCTTTCAAAGCCATTGCTGCCAAATATCCGGCCACGCCTTCCTCTTCCAAAAAGATGAAAGGCGACGGTCAACGCATCATGGAATATCAGCTTGAGAATGTCAACGATGTAGAGGAATTTATGGAAGAATGCTTGACCTTAGATGGTTTCACCGCGGCCTTTGAATCTCTATAATTCTAGGTGATAGATTATACCCATTCTCAATTTTTATCTCATACCATTTTCGATGTGAGATTGAAAAATTGGGAATTAATACTATTTACTCAAAAATCAGGCTACAATAACTAGAGAGTTTGAGGAACGTTCTCGGCAAATAAACTGCCAAGAAAGAATTGATTTAACAGCAGAGGAGTTAAAAATAATTCTGTTGTAGCGCCGTGAACTATAACTAATACCAATTGTTAAAAGTTATGCAACAGTAGCGAGGGCTGATAAAATATAATCCCATCCGCTGAGAGATTAAGAGTGTTTCTGTTGAAACTTGGGTTCTCCTAGATTTGTAGTGGAAACGGTAGTGTTAGCGTCTGGCTCAAGCGGGCTTTCCTCCCCGCACTAGATAGAGAAATTTTTATTATTCTTATCACCTCAAGTTAAGTATTTATTTAAGTTAGTCTCTCCTCTCCAAATCTTTGACCGAAAGCATCCAGGATACCCGCCACGTGATTCATTCCGAAAGCAGACTCAGGACCCAGAAATAAAAAACCTGTATCCGATGAAACTTGCCGAACGTATTTATCTCGCGCAAGTCAATGCTTCAATTCTTTAATCTAAAATCTAAAATCTAAAATCTAAAGTCGATTGACCAAGCTTTTTACCTACGGGTGTTTCTCTCGACTTATTACGGATTGCTATAGTTAGTCTAGATAGTTAAAAATATATCAGCGAGACAAAGGTTAAGGACAGCTAGTGATGGTAATGACTTTGAATCGAGACAACTTCGAGCTAAGTACGGAAATAATTACAGGTCGGATTTTGCGGTGGGGGCAGTTGAAAGCAAACCAGCTAACCGCTAGTTCGATCGGGGGAATTGTTGCTGGTATTCTAAGTTTTGCCCTGCCGGTGCAAGCTTTGCAGGTAGTTGTGACGCCGACAAATCCCCAACTGGGAGATACGCTGTCAGTAATGATTCAGGTTGACGGTAACGGCGGGGAAACTCCACAAGTTTCTCTACAGCAAAAAAACTACCCCGCTTTTCCGATCGGCAACGGTCGCTTTCGGGCCCTGCTACCGACGACGCCGCTAGAGAAACCCGGTGCCCGCCTTCTTCAAGTCGCAGGTGACGGACAAGTGCAGAAGTTGAGCGTGCAAGTGCGCGATCGAAATTTTCCTACTCAATCCATCTGGCTACCGCCTGGGAAAGACAGCGAAGGTACAGATGCTGAATTCGATCGCGTAGACGCATTTAAAGCACTCGTGACACCCGAAAAATTTTGGGACGGCAAATTGTTGCGCCCCAACTCCGGCGAAATTAGCACTATTTACGGGGTGCGACGTTATTATAATGGGGTATTTGCTCAAGACTACTACCACCGCGGCGTTGATTATGCGGGTGCTTACGGTTCCCCTGTAGTCGCACCAGCAGCAGGTCGGGTGTCTCTAGTGGGACGCGAATCCCAAGGGTTCAAAATCCACGGCAATGTCGTTGGTATTGACCACGGTCAGGGGGTAGCAAGTATTTTGATGCACCTGGCCCGGATTGATGTCAAGGAAGGCGATGTCGTGAAACCAGGTCAAGTAATTGGTACTCTGGGGTCAACGGGGGCTTCCACAGGCCCTCACCTGCATTGGGGACTTTACGTGCATGGGCAGGCCGTCGATCCTGTACCTTGGCGGCTTCAGGGAGTTGAGTAGGAGTTTTTACAGGTTTTGACGGATTTATCAGTCAATTATGGGGTAAGTTTGTGGCTGGGGTGTGCAGATAACTTTATGGGTTATCAGTATTGAGTTAGGATTTGTATAAAAATTCTCAACTCTACTCTCAAAACTCGAATCTCAAGACGCTAACAATCGCGTCTTCACAAAACTTTATTGATGATGCCGTTGAGCGGGGACGCATATATGAGTATTGAAAAAATTGTTGAACAGGCTTTGCAAGATGGCTATTTAACGCCGTCTATGGAAGCTGAGGTGGGACGGATCTGCAATACGGCTTCTGAATTGTCGATCGAAGAGTACATGGCTCTCGATCGTCTGATGGGCTCTTTGTTGACTGGGGAAGTGGTGGTTCTGCCACGCAAACAGTTCATCAACGTGATGGAAGAGTTGGTGCTCAGCGATGCGATCGCTAGGGTGGCCGAAATTGAGGCGACGAGCGACCTGAGTCTGGATGTGGGAGATATTGCAGCTTATGCTTTAAATAGGCTGCCACCTCTGTACGCTACGACGGAAGAGGGAGCTCACTTTCAAAGGGCTAGGGCTAAAGAGCAACTTCACGATTTGATTTCCAAAGAAGTCAATGCAGCGATCGCCCGCAACTTGGACAGGCCCGACACCCCAAACCCCACAGCTTTGGGCAAGTCTTCTGGAAACGAAGTTCTTTCACAGCTAAGCACTTGGCTGCAAGCTAACGCCACTAATTTTGAGCCGCAGCCTTAGCACCACCCCAACAGCTCTATTTTGATTAAGTCGATCCCGCTCAATTCAGAAAGCGGGATTTTTAGTTTCTGAGCAACCAACCTCTGAAGTCACAAGGCCAATGCCAGAATTCAAGAAAAAAATTTAAAATTTAAGAGTTTTTTATTTTTTATAAAAAATAAACGGCTCCTTCTTCTTCCTTGTTCCTGACATCCATTACATCCGTTACATCCGTTACATCCGTTACATCCGTTACATCCGTTACATCCGTTACATCCGTTACATCCGTTAGAGAATCCGTTGCCGAACTTCCTTCTTCTTTCAAACGATTAATTGTTGCTGTCAGAAGACTCAGCCGAAGGGCCAGCGGTAACTTTTGTCTCTCGTTTTTCGCGTTTTTTCCGTTCCGCTTGGATGACATCTTGAAGCACTATTCGCGCTTGGGCCATTTTTTCCAAATTGCTGCGGTACAAATCTAAATCTTTGCTAACTTTGTCTTCAGGCAGGTGCAAGGCCGCACTGACTTTGGCGATCGCGTTGTTTCGCGTTTCTTGGTCTTTTACTAAGTTAGGGTCAGCTTTTTCTAACAACGAGAACAAACCGATCGCGAACAAGCGGCTGTACTTAAATTGAGGGTTGCTGGCGATCGCCCCTAAAGACGCTTGCAAATCCGCTGTATCTTCAAAGCTAGTCGAGCGATCGAGCCACGAGAGCAACTCTTGCCCGGAAAGTCTATCTGCCAAGCTTTCCAATCGCTGAGCGTCTTGCTTGTAGCGCTCTGGATCGTCTTCTAGGGACTTGCATAAAGCGTTAAAAATCGAAAGTCTGTCTGCTTCTGGGGCGTACCCAAGCATGAATCGATCAAAAGCGGTCACTACACCCAAAGCATAAATCGGGTCGTATTGAAAATCGGCATTCGCCGAAAGCAAGTGCATTTCTACCATCAACTCTTCCACCACTCGACGGTAAATTGAGTTGATCGGTCGAGTGTGAATCGTATAGAAACTTCGCTTAGTATCTGAAACAGTACGGTTATTGTTCACCTGAGTCTTATAGATAAATAATTTTGCCGTAGCGGGCGTGCCTGCGCGGCGTGAGTAAAGTCGGGGGAGTCAATTCTGCGAGCGGGCTGACAAAAATTGCCAGTTTTTTAAGGGTTGCGGCCGGATTGCGAGACAAAATTTTCTCAAAAATATTTTACGCGCGATCGGCAGCAACAATTAATATGTCGCAATATGAGGGAAAAACCCCAGTATCTTTACAATCATAGCTTAGCTGGGATCGCTCATAAATCTAATCTTCTGACTTGCCCAGCCTAGATATGGCTTTCGATATCACAATAACTTTTTTTTGTCAACCCTACTCGTGAACAATCAAACAAACATGACAATTTCTCCTGAATTGATAGCTTTAGCCCAGTACATGGCGGGCGAATTTGACAACCGGGAACAAGCGCTAGCAGAGCCGACGTGGTACGTCCACCTTCGTATGTGGCAAAGACCACTACCCGTTCCTTTATTTTCCGAACCCAGCATTGCCCTGTTTGCCGAACAAGCCAACATTCTGGAATTAGACAAGCCATACCGCCCCCGCATCGTGCAACTGAGGCACTCACAGATAGCGCCAGGACTTATCGAAGCTCAGTATTATATGTTCAACGACATTGAAGCCGTCAAAGGAGCCGGTTGCAACCCCGACTTGCTTAGAAAGCTAACGAAGGAGCAAATCCAACTCCTTCCCGGCTGCACCCTGTCGGTTGCGGTGCAAAATTTAGCCTCAAACAGCTATCGATTTCGGGCATCTTTGCCGGAGGGCACTCGCTGCGGCTTTGCCTACGGGGGGCAAAATTACCAAGTAGACTTGGGATTTGAAGCCGCAGGCGAGGAATTTCTCAGCTACGACAAAGGAATAAGCCCCACGACAGGCAAGGCTATCTGGGGAGCTTTAATGGGCCCTTTTAGATTTGTCAAGCGTCAGGATTTTGCTGCTGAGATATTGGTTTGAAGCAAGAAGCAACAAGAAACAAGGAAGAAAGATTTAGCTATCTAGGATAGAAGGCAATACTTTACCTTGACCTATTCTTCTACTTTAGTGTTTTGGTGAACCTCTCAACCTCTCAAGAAAGGAAGAAAGCATGAGGAAGCTGGCAAGAATTTACCTGCTTCCTGTTCTTGTGCAAGGTTCCGGCGCATTTTGTGAGCCTCAAGCTTAAATTGCGCTTACACCGCAACCGATGCAAGCCCAGTGGTCAACTTGCGCGCGGCACCCCCTCTAGAGCTTCTTCTTCCGTTTCAAATATTTCAAACACAGAATCCATCATGGTGACTTCAAACACCAGTTTGGCTTC
Organism: Microcoleus sp. BR0-C5; assembly: GCF_036705045.1. Lineage (NCBI taxonomy): Bacteria > Bacillati > Cyanobacteriota > Cyanophyceae > Oscillatoriales > Microcoleaceae > Microcoleus > Microcoleus sp. BR0-C5. The sequence continues at coordinate 85,539 of NZ_JAUBTR010000009.1, read as the reverse complement.
GGGATGAACATTGCAAATGCGGAAACTTCCCTTAACTTTATCCGCATCCCGCATACCTGCTACAAGTGAGGTCAGGCCAGAGCTATCGATAAAGTTAACCTGACCAAGATTCACTACAACATGGCGGCTAAGTTTGGAAATACACTCTTGCAACTTGAGGCGGAATTGCCAAGCTGTAGTGATGTCCAACCGTCCTGTCGGTGCTAAGACGATAACTGTTGTACCGTCTTGAAGCGTGTGGGTTTTTTGATCAATATGAATCACTGACCCTTCCCTCAAATTTATTATCTATCGCGGTGGTTACTGTCCCAGTAGTTTAACTCAGGTCGGTGACTGCTGAGGCATCCAATTCGCCCAATCTTGCGGTTTTAAGAACTTGGAGTAGAGTTCGGCTTCGGGAGAGTTGGGTTCTGGCTCGTAACAATATTCCCAGCGTACCAAAGGTGGCAGGGACATGAGAATCGATTCGGTGCGTCCGTTGGTTTGCAAGCCAAAGGTCGTGCCTCGATCGTACACCAAGTTAAATTCAACGTAACGACCACGGCGGTAAAGTTGGAAATTACGCTCGCGCTCGCCGTATTCTTTCGATCGGTGCTTTTCAATAATAGGGGTGTAAGCCGGCAAAAATGCCCGGCCGCAGTCCTGTACAAAGGCGAACAGCGACTCCCAAGTTCTAGGTTCCGGCACGCCAATGTTGTTGCTGCACTCAGCTGCCTTGCCTTTGACATTGTGGTCGCGGTAAAGCGCGCCTTGAGCGCTTTGGTAGTCAAAAAACAGTCCGCCCACGCCGCGGGTTTCTTGGCGGTGGGGGAGATAGAAATATTCGTCGCACCAAAGTTTAAATGTCGGATAATATCCGGGATGGTGGCGATCGCAAGCTGCTTTCAGAGTTTTGTGAAAATGAGCTGCATCCTCAGCCAAGGGGTAATAAGGAGTCAAATCCACACCGCCACCAAACCACCAAATCGGCCCAGCCTCAAAATAGCGGTAATTTAGGTGAACCGTAGGCAAGTAGGGATTGCGGGGGTGCAGCACCATCGAAGTACCCGTGGCATAGAAATCGTGACCGGCAGCTTCTGGGTGCTTTGCCAGAATCAAAGCCGGCAAACTTTCGCCCCACACTTGGGAAAAATTGACTCCCCCTTGTTCAAACACATCGCCTTCGCGCATGACGCGAGAACGTCCGCCGCCGCCTTCGGAGCGTTCCCAAGAGTCCTCCTTAAATTTGCCCAGGCCATCGAGCTGTTCGAGGGATTGACAAATTTCGTCTTGTAGGCTTTTCATAAATTGGCTGACTCTAGCTCTAGAGTCAGCGGGCGGCAAAAACGGGGAAGTGGCGGTTTTAAGTGTTGTAGAAACTGTCATCCGATTTAAGATTTAAGATTTTAGATTTTAGATTGAAGAATTGCGACCACGGCTCAATTCGCCTATTGTGACCAAATTGCTTTCGGTCGTAGAAATTATTGCCGATCGCATTTGAGTTTGAGATTGACCGTGAGTCCCAAATCCAGTCGTCATGTAATTATGCCACCGCAGGTCTGCAAATGATCGCTATGAAGTTACATTAAAAAATAGCAATAAAAATATACTTAAACCTGCGATCGAAAATTCGCTAACCCAATTGCAGAGCTATGGTGGAGAACACAATGCCCAATACACTCGATGTTAGTTCAGTCTTAGAAATCCTGCGACCCGTGCAAGACCCCGAACTACAAAAGAGTTTGGTGGAATTGAACATGATTCGTAACATCAAAATTGACGGCGGTGTCGTCAGTTTTACTTTAGTGCTGACAACGCCTGCTTGCCCGCTGCGAGAATTTATTGTCGAAGATTGCCAAAAAGCGGTCAAACAGTTGCCAGGAGTCGAAAAAGTGGCAGTGGAGGTGACAGCCGAGACGCCGCAGCAGAAAGGAGTGGTCGATCGCCAAGGAATTGAAGGCGTTAAAAATATTATCGCAATTTCCAGCGGCAAAGGCGGCGTCGGCAAAAGCACGGTGGCGGTAAATGTGGCAGTAGCGCTAGCCCAAACCGGCGCTAAGGTGGGTTTGCTGGATGCCGATATCTATGGGCCCAACGACCCGAATATGATGGGTTTGGGGGACGCGAAAGTGATGGTTAAGGACGGAAAAAGCGGAGAAAGCCTTGAACCCGCCTTTAACTACGGCGTCAAATTGGTGTCGATGGCGTTTTTAATTGACAAAGACCAGCCTGTGATTTGGCGTGGCCCGATGTTAAACGGGATCATTCGGCAGTTCCTCTATCAGGTGAATTGGGGGGATTTAGACTATCTGATTGTCGATATGCCTCCGGGTACTGGAGACGCGCAGTTGACAATGGCCCAAGCGGTGCCGATGGCCGGTGTCGTGATCGTGACGACGCCGCAGACTGTGGCTTTGTTGGACTCCCGCAAGGGTTTAAAGATGTTCCAGCAGTTGGGAGTGTCGGTGTTGGGAATTGTGGAAAACATGAGCTATTTTGTGCCGCCGGATATGCCCGACAAGCAATACGATATTTTCGGTTCCGGTGGCGGGGAAAAGACTGCTGCTGAGTTGGGAGTGCCGCTGTTAGGCCGCATTCCGCTGGAAATTCCGTTGCGGGAAGGTGGCGATTCGGGGGTCCCGATCGTGGTGGGACAACCGGGTTCTGCTTCAGCTAGGGAGTTGCGGGCGATCGCGGGTCGCATTGCGGGTAAAGTTTCCGTAGCAGCCTTAGCCTAACTCACATCTTGGATTGTTAATCAGCTTTTGATGGGCGGGCGTCCCGCCCAACCCCTACTCCCCACAAGAAACCTGTGAGTGTTTGTGGAACAGGCATCTTGCCTGTGAGTGTTTGTGGAACAGGCATCTTGCCTGTGAGTGTTTGTGGAACAGGCATCTTGCCTGTTGAATTTGTGGAACAGGCATCTTGCCTGTTGAATTTGTGGAACAGGCATCTTGCCTGTGAGTGTTTGTGGAACAGGCATCTTGCCTGTTTTAGCATCAAGTCTCGATCGCCAAGAAAAGGTAAGCTATAAACAGCAAACATAACATTCAAACAATTATGATTTTTCCAGGTTCGGCAGTTCGAGTTAAAGATAAGGGTGAGATTTACTACGCCTTTCAAGGACAAGTCCAGCGAGTTAGCGACGGGAAAGTCGCGGTACTGTTTGAAGGCGGCAATTGGGACAAGCTGATCACGTTCCGCCTGTCGCAGTTGGAACTTGTCGATGCTACGGCTGGTCGCGCGAAATAGTCAGCGGTCATTAGTCATTGGTAATGGGTAATGGGTAATTTGTAATTGCTAAAGTACCCAATACCAGGCTACTAACTGAAGACCCTTGAAACTAGCAAAAAACCAATGACTAATGACTGATGACTAATGACTAATGACTAATGACTAATCACTAAAACTATGCGTTTACCTTTACCCCAATTTGCTACAAAAGAGCGCCATCCCGATCGCATTGCTGAGGTAATCGAGACGGCAACTTCGGAGTTTTTGGCTCAATGTTTGGAACCGGAAGACTTAAGCTTTCCCGTGATGCCGCCTTTTGGGAGTTGGGTGAAGGCCGAGGATGAAGAGTCGAAAAATCAAATTTACGGTGTGGTTTATTACGCTACGACTAGCCCGATCGACTCGGTGCACAGAGCTCGCGCTTTGGGTTTGTCGCTGGAAGAGTTGCGGGAAGAACAACCGCAGATTTTTGCGATGCTCAAAACCGAGTTTCGAGTGGCGATTGTGGGGTTTGAGACTGCGCCGGAAAGGTTGAACGGTCACGGCCCATCGAGGGGTAAAATTTATCAGTATTTGCCGCCGCGCCCGCCGCAAATTCACCAGGCGGTTTATCGCTGCGAACCGGATGAGGTAATTGATTTTACGGTGCAGTTGGATTTTTTGAGGACGCTGCTGGGGGTGGCTAATGCGCCGGTGGATGCGCTGACGGCGGCGGCGATTCGGGAGATTTATCAGTTGCGGATGCGCGATCGATCTTGGTTGGTGGAAGCGGGAAGGAGTTTGAGTGTTTTGTTGAAGGATGATTACGACAGGTTGCGGGTGATTTTGAGTCAGATTCATCCGTAGGGTAAAGCTGAATACTATGTTTGAGACCGATCGTCAAATATTGAGGCGATCGCACCAGCAAAACTGTGGTATTTGATGAGCCTGACAATTAAATTGAGAAGGAAGAAACGATCGCACTTAATTCAAAATGCGATCGCCCCATTCAGTTTTGCAGAACACTGCGTCTGATGTAAAAGAGCATTTTTGCCCAATTTAATCTAAAGAAACATAGCGAATCAAACTCCGCATGAGCTTGCCGATAGTCGGGGCCGGTAAAATCTGCGACCATTCTTGAACTGCTGCAAAGCGACGCAAGTAGAGTGCGCTAACAATTTTATCGATTCCCTTCTGCGAGCCAATCACTAGGATCAGCACAGGTTCCCGGTCTGGTTCAGCAGGCACAGGATTTGGCTGCGATGTTGGCGATGTCGGGATTTCGTTGATATCTGTGGAAACAAAAAGCTGTGTTTGAGTCATTGCGGTCGATCTCCTCGATCTGATAGGTGCTAATTGTCAACTGATCGCAGTGTAGCGCATTAGATGACAATCAGCAACGTTTACAGGAGGGTGACTCTCTGACACAATCGGGAGCATGGGAAGAGCAGGTAAAGCCCTCAAAAAAATATTAGAGGCATACGATATCAGTCAATATCAATTGGCGGCAAAGATGGAAATCGATCGCTCAAACGTTAGCCGTTGGGTGAGTGAAGAACGAGATCCATCCGCTGAGGCGGTATTTGCGATTAAGCAAGCGTTGCAGACATTCAATCGGGAGGCGGCTGATGAATTCGTCAGGTTGTACCTGGGAAATGGCGAGGAAAACGGTTAGGTTATCAGGTGTGGAGAGCGCCCCACCGATCGCCCTTGCTGCATTCAAGGACGATCGCGCATTAATTTGCAATAATTTATTTAAACCGAGAAAGATTATATGTGGGTAGAGATAACAGGGCTGAATCAAGTTCCCGAATGGGATATTTTGAAGGTAAAAGTTGAGGGTACTTCGCTGATTTTGAATCGTCAAGGCCTGAATGTCACTTGTTACCGTAATGCTTGCACTCATTTAGAATATCCGATCGACATGGGTAAGGTAAGCAGCGGTATAATTACCTGTCCGTTTCATAAATATCAGTACAAATTAGATACGGGTAAATGTTTAAATGCACCCGCCGATTCCCTGGAATCTTATCCGGTAAAGATTGAGGGCGATCGAGTTTTTGTGGAGATAGATTAGTTATGCGTTATTAGCTATGAGACAGGGGTTTAAACCCCTGTCTCATAGCTAAAGTCGTCTCAAGACGACTGTAGATTAGTATTTGATATCAAGTCCGGCTTAAATATCCCCTCACTCTCTTAGTCTGCGGAGGCAGACTTTGTTTGTGTAGTAGCGGTTTCAACCGCCGAACCATCGAGGAGTAGCCAACCCGGATTTACTTTCAACCTACCATTTTCGCGCGCCGCTGGCGGAGGAAAATCACCAAAAGCCCGATCGCACCTACCGCCAAAAGCAGCCATTCTTCCGGTTCAGGAACCCCCGAAACATTCAGAGGATTATTCGGTTTAGTTAACTCCTCCTTACCCGATTCTACCTCTCTCTCAAATCGATCGTTCTTAGCTTCCGCTTGTTTTAGTTGCTCCCTTTGCGCGTCATTAACTAACACAATCATCGAAGAATAAGGCGTCACGACTTTGAAATTTTTAGCTACTGCGTGCATTGCATCCAGTTGCGTCAATTGATTGGAACTTTTCTGCTTGCTAAGTGCAGTTATCAACTGCCGCGCAGCTATCGGTTTAAAGCCTACATTTCCCGTATCTTTTAACTCTGCAACTGCGGCCGGTTTTGCGGTTTTTTTCGACTGCGGTGTTTTGGCATAACTCCAAACATAGCCGTCCACAACGCTAACTGTAGATTTGCCCGAAGTTGCTGTCGTTGCTACTCGCTGCATCGCCTCTTTCATATCTATAGAAACTCCGCCGCCGCTATCTTGAATCACCTTTAAAGTTGCGTCGTCGTAGCCGGGGGGCAAACCTCCCAAATGCACTGTCCACAGTGGTGCAAAAATGGAAAGTTTAGGTTTGCGATCGTCCGATAATTCGTAACTGTGGCGATCGCTCACCACAAATACAGTATCATAACTTTTATCGCCCCGCAACTGTGCAAACTGTTGCAGCATATCTTTGAGCTGGATTGTACCGTAAAACGTCACCTTTGCTGCATCGAAATTGCGTAAATCTTCCACAAACTTAGGTGGCATTCCCGCAGCGCTGGCAACATACAAATCAACACCATTTTTGCCTGCTGCATTAGATTTTAACCATTCAAAAGTCTCTTTTACTCCCTGCTGTTGGGCCGCCATGCTGCGGGAACTATCCAGAATAACTGCAAATTTCTTGCCTTGCGGTAGGGAGTAATTTGCATCAGCCAGCGGCTTAGCAGAAATGATATTTCCTCCCGGTAGAACCGCCTGCTGCGCTGTTAGAGGTTGCTGTGCGACTGGGGGCAAAAAGGGTGGCAGCCAAGTTTCTCTTGCTTCTTTCCCGCTGTATTTTACCTCTTTTCCGGCAATCGTGCGGCGAGTATTTTGGTTCCAAAAAATGTTGCGTTTCTCAGCCAAAACAGGCATAGCCCAACCCTGCGGCTGCCGCATGACTTTGTAAGTAAGCCACAGGTGCATTTCCGTTGGCCCTTCTGTTTGGGTGAATTCTCGTTTAGCTGGGATTGGAAAAGCCCGCAAGCGGTATTGTTTGGGGCCAATTTGTTCTAGCAAAGCCGGATCGACTCTTTCTCTCACCTGTTGGTTGTAGACTTGCTGGGCGGCACCGCGAGGCGATACCGTAAATACAAAACGTTTGTTTAAATCGCCAGTATCTCCTAGCCAAACTCCTGTAACTGCCGCGCTTTCTGGCAGCGAAAAGTAGTAGAATACTTCTTGCAAGTTCGGCGTTTGATTTTTGTAAACTTCGTAGAGTTGAACGTCAGCCCAGTCGCCATTTTCTTTGACTGTCACTTCTTGCGACTGCAACCACACTTTTTCTTGATTGACATTCAGCAAACCAGCTTTAGCTTCTTCCTGGTTTGAGGTTGACTGTACCGCGTGTTTTACTGCTTCTGTGTCGCCTTTTTGCAGTTCCGTATCGAAGAATTCGCCGTAGAGTTTTTCGGCTTTTTCTACATCAGCACTAGAGCCTTGATACAAAAACGGCGACATTAAAAAATTATAGCTGTTCTGAACAGTTTGAGCTGCTCCGTCAGGCAAATTTAAACTATTTTTGTACATCTCATAAATGTGGTTATTTTCTCCTACAGTGCTGAGGTAGCGGTAAGGGGACAAATAAGCATTGACTAAGCCAGATCGAATCATATCAGACTTGGCTAATAAAGTTTGGCGAACCGTGTCATTTGCAGGGGGAGTCGCTAGCATTTTCAGTGCGGCAACTTGTGGCTGCTGCTGCAAAGCCGAGAAAATAGCCAGCCAAGCTGCTATGACTCCCAAACTTCCGATTAGCGCCTTATTTTTCCCGTATTGTGCAGCAAAACTATGCCATATTTTCCGCCCGGAATGAATGTAGAGAAAGCCGTACAGCGAAGGCATGACAACGAACAAGCTACAGGTTAAACCAAACAATATAAAGGATAGAGGTATCCAAATTAAACCCCAGATCCACTCCCCGTATCTAAAGATATCCCAAAATGCTGATACCCATGTAAACTTAAAAAATTCAATGACTACAGTGAAGAATCCATAAAGTGTATACAATGCCACAGGTACAGCGTAATAAATCAGCAATGTTGCCGCCCAAATGCCAACTACTAGCATTAAACTGTGACATCCTAATTGCAGCCACGCGCTTCGCTTTTCTCCGATTAACCTGAAAAAACGAGGCTGTTTATTATGGGAAGTTTGAGAATCTGAGATATTCTGAACATTTTCTTTTTTACCCAGATAGCCGTACAGCATTTCCACTGAAAATGCTGCAATGCACAAAGCAATAGTAGCGATAATTTGATAACTAGCTGGGGTGAGTTCTCGTAGCAGGAACAAGCGGAGCAAACACAGCAAAAATAGCGGTGCTTCTACGCCGTAAAACCAACGCATTAGCTGTAGGGGTTGCTTGCTAACAGTTCTGAGCCCGATTATGGTAGATAGTGTGGGTATTGCGATCGTAGCTGCCATCGTCAAAGAAAACTCTAGCGGGATGATGCCATCGATTGTCGCCTTAATTAATGGCCCTCCTATAATAGGCAAAATTCCCAAGTAAACAATCGATAAAAATGTCAAATTCCAAACCCAAAAAATTGTTTGAAAAATTCCATCAAATACCTGTTTGATTTTCATTTATTTCTCCTTGTAGACTTTGTTTAACGGTAGTGTATACATTACTCGCAAACTCTTTTACCTCATGATTTTCTGCTTGTAGCGAGCTGTCAAATAAAATGGAAACTAGCACCCAATTGTGATTTTTGTGGGTGAGGTCGCTGCCGATACGGGACATGAAGTTATCTGTAGTTAGCTGTGCAGATTGCAGCCAGTATGCTGCTGATAATTGGTTGTTTTTGAGAGACAGCCAGCGCGCTGTTACTGAAGGAGTTAGTTGTTTTTTTTCTATGCGATTGACGGGAATTCCGCTGGCTACAAAACACAACTCGGGGGCGTGATAAGTTTGCCAAGATGTGCTGGCTACTGTGAGCATGGAACCGCGCAAGTTGCCGGCGACAAATCTGATTTTTTGTGTTTGCGTGTCTGGATAGTTGCCAAAGAATTTTTGTTCGTTAGGATTGAGGGGAATAGACTCTGATTTAATGTATTCAGGTAATGTTAAAGAGGCGATCGCCATTTTTGACGTTTCTACATGAGACAGTTGAGCCAGGACTGCCAAAACTGTTACTGCTGCAATTATTCCGGGTTTTGCTAAAGGGTGATTTTGCAGAATTTCTGAGTTTGGTTTTGCAGAAATACCGCTGGTTTTTTCTGGCTGAAATTTCGGTACTCGTTGCAGCATTAACCACGTCACAAAACAAGCACATACTAAACCGACTATTCCCAGAGGAACGTGCATAATTTGTGCTAGGTTTGGCTGTTGAAAAACTTCGGAAACCAGGACTAACACGGCAACCCGCGCAGTGTTAGCACACATCAACATTAAGAGATTAGCAGCGCCGACTGCTAGCCATCTTAAGCTCAATTTACGCCCTTCCAGCCAGGTAGCAGCTAGCAAAAATAGCGTTCCGACTAAGAGGGTTTTAATGCCGCTACAAGGCACATCAACGTGAGCGATGCCGTTTTCCAAAACGATAATATCGTAAGAAGAAATAGCCGCAACGTGCAGCATAGAGAGCAACTGTTCTACTACCTGAGCAGTAAGCACTCGCGCTGGCAAACCTAAGCCGCTATTCAACTGACTATTAAATGGTAAAATACAAGCCAGCAAGCCCGCAACTGGTAAGTTTTTTCGCCAAAAGTTGGGATCCACTAATAAGCCACACAGCCCGTAAGTTCCAAGGATAAATAGCAGGACAGTAATTTGTTTGATATCAATTATGTACTGAAGGGCGATCGAGCAAATACCCGCACCCAACATCAATAGCAGCGGATCTCGCCTCAAAACGAAATTGGGTGAAAATCCCGGCGGGCGATCCTCTTCGTTGGCGTAGCCCCCGTAGGGGCGGGCTGCGCTAACGGAGTTCCCAATCGATCGCACTACTAATGCTACAATCAGAAAGCCAATTACTATTTTATATAGTGTGGGTATCTCAACAAATGAGGATAACAGCCACTTAACTGCCGAGATATTGGCCCAAAACCAAGCAAGCGCCAGCAAAAAAGGAGCCAGCCAAACCAAATTAACCGCAGGATGAGGAGTAACAGAATCTGGAATTGCAGAATCAGTGATATTGGTGCGCTGCATGATACCGCTTGACATTCACGTTGGTGACATCTTAGCTCAGCCAAATTGGTAATGTCCAGACCGATTATTTAAGTTTTGTCAAGCTTCTATTTTCTCTACAGAGAAGCTAGCGTTATAATAATTAATTTTAGCAGAGGTAAAAATGAGCGAAAAAAGCCCAGGATACAAAATTGTTAGCGATAACCGACAAGCGCGCCATCTCTATGAAATTATAGAGACATACCAAGTGGGAATAGAGTTGAAGGGAACCGAAGTCAAATCTATTCGGGAAGGAAAAGCAAATTTGCGGGACGGATATGGTTTAGTTCGGAACGGGGAACTGTGGCTTATCAACGTTCACATTTCGCCTTGGAGAAGTGCTAGCAACTATTTTAATCACGAGCCTCGCCGCACCCGTAAATTGCTGATGCACAAGCAGGAAATTCGCAAATTAATCGGCAAAGTGGAAGAAAAAGGGTTGACTTTAGTGCCGTTAAAAATGTATTTGAAAGGCGGCTGGGTAAAACTGGATATCGGTTTGGGTAAAGGGAAAAAACTGTACGACAAGCGCGAAGATTTGAAGAAACGCGAAGACAAGCGGGATATGGAAAGAGCGATGAAGCAATTTTAGTCATCCGTCATTAGTCATCCGTCATTAGACATCTCCGAAAAAGAAACTGAAACCTTTGCTACTCAAAGGTTGAAATTGAATTTCGGAAGATGTTTATTAGTCAGGAGTAATTAGTAATTAGTGATTAGTGATTGTCCCTAGTGATTGATTATTTTAGCTCGCGTTCGGTTAATTACTCATCATAATACTTCTCAATATCTCCTCTTTAGGATTTTGAGGGCTTCCATCGTCACTACAAACTTAATTAGAGTTATTTCACCGGAGTTCATCCCATCGACTCTCCTGGGGTGGTGCTGGAAACGTTAGTGTGAGCGTCTCCCTTACCCAGGCTTTCGGACTCGTACCACAAGAAGTTTTATTTTTATTATCGCCTAAAACTCAGGCGAGCCATCTTATCTCCTCATACAGTCGCATATCAGCGATCCTCGCCTCCCAAGTAAGTATTATTACTTATCGAAAGCTAACGGTCGTGCCTTCTTCCGGGCTCAGGCTTCCCGGTTCTTTTTTTCTGAAAATATCCGGATGGCTTGTGAAGTCTCATGAATGATTAACCTATGCTCGAATACATCTGGGTAGTGGGAGCATTACCCAAGCATTTGGCTGTGGACTGACAAACTCTTATGAGAAATGGGCTCAAACCGGAGTCCTTTCGTAAGATTATGATGCCATTAGGGTGGCAATTAAATCTAGCAAACAAAATATCGCCCAACTCTCAAGTTAAAAAATGCTAAAAATGACACCATTAGCTAATATTTTCAATGCCATGAAAGAGCCAGCAAAAAAGCATCATAGCTCCAAGTGGGGAGCTTTCTTGCTGATGCTAGCAGTAGGCTTTGGCGGCTGGAAAATTGCTTTGCCGGAACTGGCATCTTTTTTTAATAATATTGCGTTTGAAAACTACAAAGCCAACCGATTGGCGGATACTCAAAAAGCCTATGAGTTAGCGCTCTGGGTAGATCCAAAAAGCCGAACAGCTCTTTACAATTTAGGATGGCTTTGCGAAGAGGTGCAAGATTTACAATGCGCCAGAGGAAAATATCTGCAAGCTGCTAAACTCGGTCTGCCTGCTGCTTACAGCAATCTGGCTCGATTATATATAGTCGATCAAAAAAACTATCCGGCTGCCGTTCACTTCCTGTGGCAAGGTTTGAAATTAGCTGAGGACGATCGAGTAAAATATTCTTTACTCAAAAACTTAGGATGGGCTCGCCTGGAACAGGGTCGATATTCAGAGGCATTGCAACATTTGGATGCAGCGATTAAACTTGATAGTGAAATACCAGCAAGTTACTGCTTAAAAGCGCAAGTCCTAGAAAAGATGAAAAAGACTAAGGAAGCACTACCCCAGTGGAAAATTTGTCTAAAGTATGCGGATTCTCAAGAATTCGATGAGGATATATGGATAGGGATGGCACGTCAACGATTAAACGAGGAAAAAACAAATAAATGAAACGCACACTTTTGCTTTCATCAACTCTACTGGCAATTATAACGGTACTGGAGCTAAGTCAAGCCTCAAAAGCAGTGCCAACTCCTGGGACTGTTAAATCTGCCGTTAATGAATCAGTCGAGATGCTGTTCAATTCGAATCAGTCCATGCGACGGTGCAGAGATAGAAATGGTGGAAAATATGCGTGTCCGAGATTCATCATGACTCCGGAGAGCGAATAATAAGAGTTATTTTCAATAAATTTTGTAGAGTGTACCATCATCACTTTACAGCAACAGGTATGTAGTATGTAGTAGTAATAGTAGTATGCTGGGTGCGCCGTCCGCACCTTATAGCATTTGAGATGTGAGATTAAGAATTGAAGAATTGAAAATAACTTATGGCTATAATGGTTTGCAGCTTGCATAAAGCTGCATTCTTTTTTTGCACTGATAAAATTCTTAATCTTTGCTGTATCGGCTATTGCTGGAATCCGCACCGGGCGCAGGGCTGTTTCATTCGACCAAGGGACAAACCCTGGTGAAGATTCCCGATATTTGAAACATCGATTTCATCATCCGTGGAAGGGGTAGGCACGGGGAGTAGGGGTAGCACTACCCCTACAAAACGATGATTTCCCTATCCGTGGAGGGGGTAGGCACGGGGAGTAGGGGTAGCACTACCCCTACAAAACGATGATTTCCCTGAGAATGAAACCGCCCTGCCACCGGGCGGGGAGAAAATCCCCGCCAGCAATTCTATCTACTCGCCCTCAGTCAAAGCTGAATCTTGCTGCTGCTGATGCGAGTAGCTGTAAAAACTAGCAATAATCGCCACCATCAACCACCAAAGCATATTAACTTCGGGCCTGTACCAAACTGTATCGACAAAACCGTGGGCCATCATGCCGGCTAAAGTTGCGATCGCCCCAATCAACCAAAACCCCTGATTCGATTTGAGATTTGGGATTTGAGATTTGGGATTTTGGGATTCTTCCTCCAAACTAGAGATTTTAAATTGTGCATCCCGCAGATTTTTTATCTGCAACAAACCTTGATTGACGGTGACAGTCATCAGCCACAGGAAACACATTAAACCGATAAAACCGGTTTCCACCGCAATTTCCAGCAGCACGGAATAAGCGCTCAAAGCAGTGAATTTCGGCTTCATATAAAGCGGATAAACTTTATTAAAAGCAGTGTTTCCCGGCCCAATTCCGAGAATTGGTCGATCGCGAATCATGTCAATCACCGCCGTCCAAACATTAATCCGAAAATTGTTGCTGCTGTCACCTCTGCCGATAAACATACTCGAAACTCGATCGCGCAGAGGCTCCACTAAAGCCACTCCCAAAATTAAGGCTCCCGCCAAACCTCCTAACCCTAACGGCAGCGCCCAAGTTCGCCAGAACCGAGGCATCAAAGGGCTGTACCAGTACCACAGCAGCACTAAAAATACCACCAGTAGGGCCACAAAACCGATCCAAGCACCCCGGCTGTCCGTGTAGCGCAAACACGCGCCATTCACCACCAGCATCGTCAGCGCTAAAATTTTTGTTCCCCATCCTTTCCATACAAAAAGTGCGGCGGCGCTCAATGCAATGGCTGGTAGTAAATAGGAGCCAAGCAAGTTAGGATTTCCCAGAAAGCTGTAAACTCGCGTGACATTGGCTTGAGTAGAAGTCGGATCGTTCCAAGTAGCTAATGGTGGCACTTTGTCAATCCACTGCCGCACGCCGTAGAAACTGACAATTAAAGAGACGTTCAAAAATACGGCAATTAACCACGATCGCCAACGGGGCGATCGCAATATCCGAGCCATCAGCGCAAAAAACAGCAAATACAGCGTTAGCTTGCTCCAACCAGTAGCAGCGGCGACTTTCACCGGCGACATCGCCGTTGCGACGGTGGCAATGCCCCAGTACAGTAGTACCAGCAAATGAATCGGCGTCAAGGGGATCTCGCGATCGTCCGAAACAGTCAGCAGTACCCAAAATGCAGCGCTAGCCGCCATCAACACCCCCACCAAGGCATTGTTTACAAACGGCGCCAAACCGAAAGTCAAGGCCAGCAAAACAAAACCCAAGGGTTCGGCCCACTGCATCAGCCAGCTACTCTGCCGCCAACTGCGTAAAGAGCCGATCGCCAAATTGAATAAATAACTTCTACTTTGCCACTGAGAGAGCGACAAATTTGCCAGAGTTAACTGTTGCCAAACTGAATTCATTGCTATTTGAGATTTGTACTTAGTAATCGGTAACTGGTAATTGGGAATCGCTAATTGGGAATCGCTAATCGCTAATCGGGAATTGGTAATCGGCAATTGGTAATCGGCAATTGGTAATTGAAAAAAGTTGAGTTATTTTTCTTCCTTCTTTCAGCAGTTACGTCCTGTACACTGCTTCTTCCTTCTTCCTTCTTCCTTCTTCCCTCTTCCTTCTTCCTTCTTCCCTCTTCCTTCTTCCTTCTTTACCCTTCCAACAATTCCGTAGCATTTGTGCAGGGCAGCCAGAGCACGTAGCGATATCCAGATTCCGGGGCGCCTTGAATTGAGAGTTGACCGCCTTGAATTTCCACCAATTGGCAGCAAAGCAGCAGCCCCAAGCGTTCCCGCGCCCCGTAACCAGCTAACACCGGTGCGGTATCCTCGGCATTCTCGGCCACCAAAGCCGCCAACTCAGAAAACGCCAGCGTTAATCGCTGCGAACCCTGTGTCGGGAGTTGCACTTCGACTCCGAGGGAGTCGGTTTCGGAGTTCGATGGCGAACCGCTAACAGATCCGGCCTTCAACAAGTAGTCGGTGTAGAGTTTAGCATGGGGCAAACTTTCCCCTAACCAAGGATGAAAAACCCAAACTCCGATGTTGATACCGTCTTCTTTGCGAGAAACGTGAACTCGAATCACGCTGCCTGCCCCAGCAGATTGAATAATGCTAAAAAGTAAGTGGTGCAGCATTTGCTGAACCTTATCTTTATCTACCAACCAGATGCGCGACCCGGGCCCCATCGACAAATTAATTTCTTGCTCTCGTCTACTTGCCGCCGACGACAGGATTGTCACAACCTGCTGGCACAAAGTTTCTATATCGACTGCGGTTCGCTTCAAGGTGAAAGCGGAATCATCTAGTTCTGCCAGTTCCAAAATTTCTTCAACTAGCGATCGCAAAGAGCGGCTGCTGTCTTGGATCACGTCAATATATTCTTTTTGCTTGCTCGTTAAGGGGCCATAAATTTCTTGTTTCAACACGCTTGCCATGCCGAGGACAGAAGTGAGCGGTGTGAGCAATTCCTGCGCTAAATTATTCAGCAGTTTTACTTTAATTGAGTTAGTAGACAAATCGATAGGTTTGTTAGTCATCGCTAATTTTTATTGGTTCATTGTCGAGCGAGGGTTTGCGGTTCATGAGACCTATTCCAAAAGTCTATAACAATCTGTTTATAGTTCAAAAAAGAAAAATACAGGGAAGAAAAATATATATTCCTTCTTCCCTGGAAGCTCTTCCTTATCCGACTAATTAAGATTTAATCATTGCTTCTAAAGCTGATTGCAAGTCTTGAGTGAGTTCGGCAACTGCTAACCTGCGGCTGGTTTGATATCCATCCCAACGATCGCTCACTGAGATGGGTTCGCCCACGGTCATTTGTACCTGCTGTTTGCCCAACTTCGGTCTGCCGAAAGGATTTCCCCCTTTGATGCGAGCCAGTACGTCCCACAGCAGTAAAGTTGTTTCTGCCAAACGTTCTGCTGTCAGTTGTTCTGCGACGTACCTGCCCGTGACAGACACGAAACTTTCTACAAGTCTCATGTGCCACATCCGAAGACTTGCTTCTTCAGCGAGGCGATCGGCTAATCCTCTTTCTAAGGGAGAAAGTGCTGCAATATCTTTGATATCTTCTCGATAAATATACTCCCAGCCTGCTTGTTCCAGACGGCGGCAGCGGTCTATTAAACTGCCTTTGGGCTTTAAGTTAAAATATTCTTCTCCTACTTGCAAACCCACGTCTAACAAAGCTTTCAGTCGAGCTATCATTACTTCATTACCAGACTCATTTCCCGTTGTGTTGGGGAGGGATAATGATGTTAAGATAGATGTTTTTGGCTGTATTTGTTTATGATAAAAACGGCTGTAAAACTCTTCCATTACTGCTAGCAAATGACCGCCAAGTCGAATCAGGCGAAGATATTGGAATTTGTGATTGGGGTTTTCGGAATCGGGATTGGTCGTCTCTAAATTAGCGATGTCGGTGCGTTCTAAGGGTGGCAGTCCGCAATCAATTTCTAATTGAGTTAAAAGTTTTTCTAGGGGTTGCCAAGGTGGATTGACATAGCGGTATTGAATGCCGATCGGCACAATTAAAACTTTTTCAGTGCGTCCGGCTTTTAGCAAATCTTCAACGCACCAGAAGCCCATTTGAGCAATTCCCGGTTCGAGGGGGCTAACTATTTCATTGTGACCGTTGGTGGCGCCTTCTGGGGCGGCGGCGATCGGGAATTGGCTGTTGGCAAATAAATTGCGGGCCGATCGCAATCCGAGGCGATCGATCTTCCCGCGAACAATCGGAGTGCCACCGAGTTGGGAATACAACCAGCCGACGCCCGCACCGGCCCACAGGGGAATGCCGCGATCGTAGATAAAGTGGGAATGTACCGGGAATTGCAGGGGAATGCCTTTGGCCCGCGCCGCCTGGGGAACGAGTTTCCAAATTAGTTGTCCCAAACAGTAGGGATCGTCTGAGTTGGGGTGGCGGAAGGCTAGCAAGAAGCGAACTTTTTGATTTTGAAATTGGTGAAAGAGTTCGGCGAGGGTTTCGACGTTTTCGGCTTGAATGTGGCTGATACTCGTCCGAAATCGCAGCCAGCAGGGGAGCAATTGCTGAGTGCCCAGCACCACTAGGGGGTTGTAGGCTGGGGGTATGAATTCCAGGGGTGGCTGAACTTGGCTAATTGAATTGGGCATTTGGCGATTTTAAATTTTAAATTTTAGATTTTAGATTACTAGGTTGGGGTAAAAACTTCCAATTTTGACAATGGTGAAGTTTTTTATTAACCGCAGAGGACGCAGAGGACACGGAGGAAGAGAGGAGATAACAAAGCGTGTCGTGTCAATTTAACGTCAAAAGTATTACCTGTCTTGGATCGGATATCATGTCGAGTCGATAGACCACAATATTTTGGTCGGGGCGGGTTTACGGGATTTCTGGCTTATATTACAACTTGGGGGTGAACCAGGCCACACAAGAATTAGGATTATTTTACAGGACTAGATATGAAACCATCATCTTTTTTACCCCCGTGCCCTTGACAAGGGGAATGCGAGGGGGTCAATCGATTTTAGATTTTAGATTTTAGATTTTAGATTAAAGAATTGAAGCATTGACTTGCGCGAGATAAATACGTTCGGCAAGTTTCATCGGATACAGGTTTTTTATTTCTGGGTCCTGAGTCTCCGAAGGAATGAATCACGTGGCGGGTATCCTGGATGCTTGATTGTCAGAAACTCGACTAAAAACGAGATTTATCCTCAGTTTCAGCCTTCAACACAGATTTTTGCAATCCAAAATCTAAAATCTAAAATCTAAAATCCTATTGTGCGGCTTCAAAAATCATTTCTTGGAAGTTAATGACATCCGATCGCGGATCGCAGTGGGTAACTTTGACTTCTAGCCGATCGCCTATTTCGACCGATCGACCAAATCGCATTGCCAATTCTAAACCCAACTCTTCCAATAAAATCAATCCAAGATTGCTGTCTTCCCTCAGCCAGCGCAGCATTAAAGCTTCCCAAACTTCATCGGGGTTGCGCCGCAAATATTCCAATCCCCAATAGCGGTTAGTTTGGCGTTCGACGGTGGATGCTTCTTTAACTGCGGTGCCAAGACACATCACAATGTCCTGTATTTCTTCAGCGGAAAAAGGCAGTGGTTCGCCCCGCAGATGGGCTTTGATTTGGAAGTGAGTCAGCAAGTCGGTATAGCGGCGGATCGGGGAAGTAACTTGAGTGTATAATTCCAAACCCAAGCCGGCGTGGCGTCCCGGAGTCAGGCCCATTTCGCTGCGGGGCATACAGCGGCGCACGGCGCAAGCGCGGGCGGGGCCTGCAGGCACGGCCAGCAGTTCTTCATCCGGAGGGAGTTCGGGCTGTGGCTGATAGCGGTAGGGTATGGGCAGGCTGTGAGTTTGACCATAGCGGGCGGCTAGTTCGCCGGCTAAAATCATCATTTCGGCTACTAGCATCCGGGCTGTGGAGTCGTCAATGACGTGGATTTTGATGTCGTCGCCGTTGACTTTGATGACGGATTCGGGCATGAATATGCTGATTGCGCCTTGGGCTTCCCGCCATTTTTGGCGCAGTTTTGCTGCAGAGGCGATCGCTGCTATTTCCGGTTCTGCTTCGATTCCCAACTCCAACATTTCGTCTACGTCATCGTAAGTTAAGCGGTAGGTGGGTTTTATGGTGCTGATGTGGATGCTGTAATCTTGAGCCGCGCCGATTTCGTCTAAGGTGACGCTGAAGCTGAGGGCGCTGCACTCTTTGCCTTGAATTAAACTCATTGGCCCGGTTGCCAAAGCTGGGGGAAACATGGGGATCATTCCCGTGGGCAGGTAAACCGTAGTGGTGCGCTTTCTGGCTTCGAGGTCGAGTTCGTCTCCGGGGGAAAGCAAGCGGGTGGGATCGGCGATGTGTATCCAGATCCGCTGCTGGCCGTTTTCGAGGAATTCTAAGCTGAGGCCGTCGTCGATTTCGGTGGTGCTTTCGTCGTCGATCGTGTAAACCTTGAGGTGAGTTAAATCGAGACGATTTGTGTCGGAGTCGGTGGGGGGATTTTCTAGGCAGCGTTGGGCCACTTCTAATACCTTTGCGGAGAATTGTAGGGGAATTTGGCTTCGCCGCAAAAACAGGTTTTCGTGGGTACTCCAGAGGCCGAGATCGACTAGGAGGCCAAATGCTGCTTCGGGGTTTTCCGATCGTTGTAAGCTGGCTAAAGTTTCTAAGGCTGGGGTGCGGTGCGTTGCTTCTTCTCCGAGGAGGGCAAAGCGTTCTAGGGCGTCGAGGCGAGTTCGATCGCTATTTTCCCAATCTACATTTTCCCCTGCCAGCCGCTGTTTGACTCGATCCCAAAATCCTTGGGATTCTTGGTGTCGCTGCTGTTCTACTTCTTGCTGGTGTTTGATTTCGGCTACTTGGGCTGCAGATCGCGGTTCGTAGCGATCGCCCTTTTGTTTGAAATACAGTTTGTCTGTTGATAGCAAACAGTAGGCCGCGTAACACTGGGCCCCACTACTCTCCGAAAATAGCAGCATTGCCAGGGATTTGGGATCTGCTGTTTCTCCGTCACCGACTAAAAGTTCCCAAGCGACTTCCAAACTCGACGGATCTGAGTATGCTTCTACTTCTTTGAGAAATTTGGGAATATCGGAGGGTTTGTAAGTTTCTCCGACTACTTCGTAGGTGATTTGTTTGGGCGGTATGCTGTGCGGTTGACCATTTTCGTCTACCACCACCCAGTTTTTCTTGCCGTCGGGGCGATCGGCAACTGCCAGACGGCGGTCGCCGTGCACTCTAAATTCTACTAACGTTCCCTTCTCCACTTGCCAGCTTTATATTTGAGATTTTGGATTTTTACAGTAGCCACTTATCGAGTTTCGAGCTTGCGATTTTAGATTTTGGATATTGGCAATTTTTCTGGTCAATTGTGAAAGTTAAAATCTAAAAAGTTGTTCTTTTTTCTTGCTTTTTTTTTTAACTTTTGACTTGTGATTAAGACTTGCGCTGCGGCTACTCTTAACCCTATTTCGCGATTTTTCCGCTGCATTCTTGCTGCACTCTTAATGACAGAAAGATGTTTTTTTCGCGCAAGTCTTCTTCCCAGTCCAAAATCTAAAACCCAAAATCCCAAATCCTGTTAACCTTCTTGGTTTACGAAGGGCATCAAAGCTACAATTCTTGCTCTTTTGATGCTTCTGGTCAGGTCTCGCTGCTGTTTTGCCGTCAATCCGGTAATCCGGCGGGGCAAAATTTTACCGCGTTCTGTGACGTATTTTTTGAGCAAATCGACATCTTTGTAGTCGATCGGGTCTCCTGGTTTGATGGGCGAAACGCGCCGGCGAAAGTAAGTCATGGTTTGTTGTTTGTTGACTGTTGTTTGTTGACTGTTGACTGTGAGTTTTTAGTTATTAGCCGTTAGTTGCTACCCGTCAGTAAAGCATTTTTTAGTTATCTGCTTTTCGCGGGTCAGTCGATTTTAGATTTTAGATTTTAGATTTTAGATTTTAGATTTACTCCACAAATGAATCTGGGAGATTGAACCTTCGTCTAAAATTTTGCGATCTCCAATCAGGATTGTCGGGGGATTTTACCCGTTTTTGGGCGGGTTCAATATCAATTGCCAACAACTGATGACTGATGACTAAGGACTAATGACTAATCACTACTTGATCTCTTTGTGGGCAGTGTGCTGGTTGCAGTGGGGGCAGAACTTTTTGAGTTCCAGCCGCGCCGTCGTGTTGCGACGGTTCTTGGTGGTGGTGTACCGAGACACGCCTTTTGAGCGTTTGCTTACGTTTGTACGGCACTCAGTACACTCTAGAGTAATTATGATGCGGACGCCTTTAGCCATAATTCTAAATAAATTTCGACTAATTTAAACACAATTTATTATCTTCTCACATTGCTCTGCACTTGGTCAAGCAATCTTCTAACTTTGATGTCGAGGGAGTAGCCGCGGCGGGTTCCGACGACCATCGTCCGGCCGATGCGATCGTGGAAAGCTTGGGGAAACCTGTCGGCGGAGTTGAAGGCAACGCTACAGTCGATCGCCAGGGGCAGCATCAGCAGCAAGACGGCGGCGTTGGTAGACGTGATCCCAGCTATACCTGCGAAGGCTAAGCCGGCGCAAATGCCCAGCAATGCCTCGCGCTTGCACAGTTCTTGCACTCCGGGAGTCCTAAAAAATCTGGTATCGGCAATTTTCATGTCCAAGGCCCAGCGCCCCAGACTTTGACCTTGGTTTTTCCTGACGATGGCTACGCGCATGATCAGCCACAGCAGAACAAAAAATATGGTTTGGACGATCAAATTATTGCCCAGAAGCAAACTGGGCAGCCCAACTGCGATTCCGTCGATGCAGAGGGCCGCGGCGCGGCGGCCGACGGATACTTTGGGAAGGAGAGGAACTAGGTCGGAACTCATAGGCAAAAAGGTCGATCGCCACTAGCTACTTTCTCATCTTAAGCTGTGGATTAATCGATCGTCAGCAATCGGCGTAAATCAACGTCAAAGCCAACCGCTAATTATTCAAGCTGAAAATGGATTTTCGCCAATTCCCAACTGCTTTTTCGACTTTTCCACCTGTTCCCACAGTGTTTGGATCTGAGTATATGCCTGTTCCACAGAGATTTTACCGTTAGATGTCAAGGAACTGATGTAACCCACTCGCTGAGAAAACTCTTGTAAATTCGCATTAAATACTAAATTCTCTGGCTTTACTTCACCGTAATAGCGATTTTGAGGATATAAAAAATTTGAATTTGCTACCATTGCTTTAACCTCGCCTGAAAACTTCTTTCCTGAACTAATCAATATTATTATAAACCACGATTACCTGCTAAAGTTGTGCTGTAAGTAGCAGAAATCATGTGACATTGAGCGAACTTTTTTGTGATGGCAATTACACGGACTGATCGGGGCAACAAAAACCTCAGTGATTTCACCTGTACAACTTACGCAGGCGGGGTCAACAACTAGGTTTAAGGCTTAAGGCTTATAACTTCGGATTTGGCGTCCAAACCAGGTTTTTCTTAATCCAGGACTGAGTTATTGAAATAAGTGACAAAAACCCCTGAAATGGATAATATTATTGCAGACATAAATAGTTATAGTTTTAATAGGAATCTGCGTAATGTCTCCCAATGCGCTATCGCCCCGTCCCAAACCCCGGCTGAGGCAATTTTTAATTAGACTTGCCCTTGCCGTAATTGCTGCTGTTATCGCCTTCAATATTCCTCACTCCTTAATTCCCGTGTTTAAAGAATCCGTATCCCAAGCAACGCCACCGCCAGAAATCCAGAACCTGCTCGCGGGCCGGCGCAAAATTGTGACAGTGGGCGACAGCATCACCGAGGCTGGGAAATACCCCGGAGGTTACGTTTGGCTGCTGCAACGCTATCTGAATGCCCTTTATCCCGATCGCAAAATCGAAATCGTCAACGCCGGAATCTCCGGTAACAAGGCGACTGATATGCAAGCGCGCTTCCAGAAAGATGCGATCGACCAAAAACCAGATTTAGTGATGATTAATGTCGGAGTCAACGACGTTTGGCACGCTTTCTTCGACTTCCAAAACCGTCAGTTTTATCCGCAAGGCAATTTGCCCAAGGGAGTGCCACTGGCAGAATATCGAGAGAAAATAACTCAAATGGTGCTGGCGGCAAAAGCCGCAGGAATTCGAGTTGTACTGCTTTCTCCTACTCCTATCGGCGAAATTCTCGACGGCCCAGAAAATCGCAGGTTGCAAGAGTATATTGCCGCGATGCGAGAAATTGCGTTAGAGAATCAGTGTTTGTTTATCGATTTGAATGGGCCTTGTCGGGAAGTTATCGGCACTTATCAAAAGCACGCGGGCAAAACTTTGAATTTGTTAGCTGCAGATGGAGTTCATCCCAATCCGTCGGGATATCGAATTATTGCTTTTACTATCTTGCGCGGTTTGGGCGTACCTGCAAAGGATATTGAGAATTTGGAAGTCCAAAACTGAATCTTTGAATTTAGTTAACAGTTGACTGTTGGCTGTTAATGGAAAGTATCCAGCGTACAAGCCCCCTGATTTATCTGTGGGGGGAATTTTTCAAAGCTAAAATCTAAAATCTAAAATCATTCAATCGGCGGATGATACCGCTTCAACCAACAGCTACCAATAATAACTAAAGCCACCACAACTATAATTTCTGTCCAAAAAAACGACAGAAAATCACTGGCAGTTCCCACCGGAGGCACTCCCGGTTGAGCGTTGCGAATAGCGGGAAAAGCAAACAGCATCACAGCAGTCCAACTCAGCATTCCCACTTCCGGCACTTTGCCCGATTTCATCACTTTTAATGCTAGCAACAATGCCATAATTGACAGCACCCACATGATGACAATAATCACTAACGCAAAGAATTTCACCGGGAGCGATCTAGTGGCAGAAACATCGATATAAATAAAGATAGATGAATTCTCTTCCATCGGCTTATAACTGATGTCGAAACCTGGAACATCGGCATTAAACTTAAATTCCAGCGGCACGGGATTCAGTTCAAATGGAGCAAACTTTTTACCAATCGAAGGCAGCGGGTCAATCGAAATAGCTACTTTAGCAATGTGCCTATCAAACGGGTAATTGTTAATTTTTCCTTTGACTAAGTTAAACTTCAATGCAGGGACAATCATCGGTTTGCCTTCTTTAAAGGTAATTTCCGAATCCGGTACATTGGCGCCGTTAACTGTCATTAACAAGTCTTGAGCCGGGTAAGTTGGCCCTTTTTTATAAATACCCTTGAGTTCAAACTGCAAGCGGGCTTCTAATTCGTTTTTAATGGGATCAACGGCAATTAATGTCATTTTAACCTCAACCAAGCCTTTGGACGCTACAGCGCCTTCTGGAGATAAATTGTAAGGCTCTTGGGCGTTAGCATTGTGAGAGTAAATAGATAAGATAATTGCAAAGATTACGAATATACTAAAAATGAAAATAAGTAGTTTTTTGACAGAAAATTCGTTGAGAGTTTGCATTTATTATGGATATTTTATCTTGTGATTTGTTGTTAGTATCTTACGCAGTCTCCCAGTCCGCGAGTCCGTCAGTCCGTCAGGGGTTAAAACTTGTATCTCATAGCTAAAATCGGTGAAAACTAACATCTTGCACGATTTTTATGAACAGGCTTTCCTGCCTGTCCCACAAAGAGTGAATTTCTTGTGCGTCGGCTCCATATCCCGCTCCTAAAAGGCTTATTGAGAATGGT
The DNA here is from genome assembly GCF_036705045.1 of Microcoleus sp. BR0-C5. NCBI lineage: Bacteria > Bacillati > Cyanobacteriota > Cyanophyceae > Oscillatoriales > Microcoleaceae > Microcoleus > Microcoleus sp. BR0-C5. The sequence goes on along the minus strand of NZ_JAUBTR010000009.1, from coordinate 61,559 downwards.
GCACAATCTCAGTTAAAACTGACATTTTACACCATTTTTAGGAACAGGCAAGATGCCTGTTCCACAAGAATTTAATTTTTTTGTGAGGAGTAGGGGTTGGGCAGGAGATCCCGCCCATAGTAGCGCAACTACGAACCGATAGGAAGCAATACATTTGGTGTAAAACTGCCGTGCAAACCGTAGGGAATGTGCTGTTTTAAATGCAGTCGCGCTACAGGGCCTTTGGTAATATCGCGAGCATCTAAAATCACTAAGGTCGATCGATGATTAGCTGCATCATACATTAAAACCAGCAGCCAGCCGTCATCCTCAGCCGTTGCACCTTCAGGCGAGACGCCTGAACCACGGGGAACAAACACCGGTTCCCCTGCAAAACCACGTGGCGCAGCACTCCAAATTTGCCTTTCACCAGTCACGAAATCTATTTTGAGGATAGCTTGCAAAGGAGCATTTCCCGTGGGAGCATCAGCAGCACCGATGTAAAGATATCGGTAAGGTTGTCCGACATTATTGGGATGCAGAGTGGGAAACTCGCAGCACCGAGTTTCAACAACTTGATGCTGCACGGTTTTGTCTTGCAAATTTAACTTAAAGCGCCACAATTCGCCCGCTGGAACGCTCTCAAAATCAACCTCGCGAAAATCGCCGTCCGATTCTACGGTTGGAAATGATTCGTAACAAACTGAATCTACAAAAACTTCCCCTCCTTCTTCCCAGGCGTTGCAGTGGTGGAAGACAAAACAAGGTTCAGTTTCTAATATCTTCACCTCGTCAGTGCCGTTGCGGGGAATTAAAATTGCTTGCGTTGGCTTGTTTGGCGAAAATTGAATACACTGCGCTGCACTCCGAAATCCTAACACGAAAAGCAGCGGATTGAAGCTGACGGGGTTTTGGAAGAATATGCAGTAATTCGGGGTAATTACCATGTCGTGAAGGAAGGCAAAACCCGGTATTGCATGGGCGTGACGCTGCAAAAGTTTGCCGCTTTCGTCGAATTCGTAAATAGTGATGGTACTCGACAAACCCGGCTTGACGGAAAAGTTTACTAATCTGTCTCCTTTGCCATTTTTCCCTTTTTCGATTCTCGGGTGGGCGGCGAAGGCTTCACCGGGTTCCAAGATGCCATCTAGGGTGTCTAAGCCGAGTGTTTCTAGGGTGCGGGGGTCGAGTCTGTAGGGCTGTGCGGCTTCCCAAAGTGCTAGCAGTTTGTCGCCCCAATAAATGATGTTGGTGTTGGCAATGTTTTTGATTTTGACATCAAAGATGTTGGCTACCCAACCCCCTGGCTTTTGTGTGCCGAAAACGCCTCGGTGGAGGATTTTTCCGGCTTTTTGTTCGGCGAGATAGCCTTCTGTGTGTATGAATCGATTGCGGAAATGGGCGCTGCCTTCGGATATTGCGATCGCACAAATCATCCCGTCGCCGTCAAACGGGTGGTGGATGCGCTGGCCGTTGACATCCAATAATCCGGGCCCGTTACGAAAGAATGTGCCTTGCAAGCCGGGGGGGATTTCGCCTTCTATGTCGTCAATCCAGTAGTCGGATTCGTTGGGTTGGGATTCGTAGCCGCGCTGCCAGTCTGTGCGATCGTATGATACGTTTTTGGCGGCTGTTTGAGGTTGGGAAATCTGTAATTTTTGCATGAGTATAATAAGCTTTTCTTGATTTAACCGCAGAGAACACAGAGGGCGCAGAGAGAAGGAAATTCGGAGAGTTAGGCAACACAGTTAAATTCATCCGTGTATCTCTATCAAAATCCCTGTGTGCCTGCCTTTATTTGCTGTCTGCGGTGCGGCTTTGTGACCTTACTGTTGGTACTAAGTCGGGAAAGTATTCGGGCATGAAATGCTGTCCGCCTGGTTTGGAACTGCCCGGTTCTGGTTCTAATACCGGGAGAGACTTTTGATAGTTTGGATCGCCGCTTTCTGTGCTTTCGGCGGGCAGCCAATTTAAGAAGGGTAGGGGCAGAAGTGTGGACAGGTTTGTGATGACTATTAGCAGCCAGAGGTTATCGAAATTGCGATCGGTAATTCCTAGCAAGTGGGTCAAAAGTGCACCGCCTTCGTGGGACAAAAGTCCTGCTAAGTTGGTGACTGACATCAGCACGGCAAATAGTGTTGCTTCGACGCCTGGGGGACACAACCGCGCGGACAGTACCAGGACGGGCATATAAGCAATTTGTCCGATTACTGTCAGGATCAGGCTGTCTCCGATGCTGAACCATTGATCGTCAATTCCTAAAGCTCGGTTGGCATGAGTTACTAATAATAAAGTAGTCAGGCCCAAAGCAGTCGCAATGACTGTTGACCAGCCAAAAATTACTCGAAATGGAACTGTTTTGAGGAAGCGTTGAAATAGCCAAATTCCAAGGAGAGCGGCAATGCTGGTAACGAGGCGCACTCGACCGAGAAATTCTGGTTGAAAGCCTAATTCGTTGGTTGTGAAAAAGAAGAAGGCGGAGTCAGAGCTTGGGGTGGCTTGCCAGAGGAAGAGAAAGGCTGTGGGCAGCCAAATTGTTTTTTGGGTAACAGCTTGCCGCAGTTGTTTGAATTGGTCTTTGACTGTTTCAAAGTCGGTTCTTTTGTCGGTTTTTTCTTCTGCAATTAACCAAGCTGTTGCTGATACAATTAGCGGGAAAGATGCGGTGATTAAAAATATTGTGTGAGTGCTGAAGTGTTGCAGCAGGGAACCGCTGAGGTAGGCGGTAATTAATCCGCCGAGGGCTGAAGCGCCCCAAGATAAGGATTGCAGGGAACCGGCGTCGGTAACGGATTCTTTTCTGGCCCTTTCGACTACCAGGGAGTCGGCGATTACGTCGCTGACGGCGAGGGAGAGGGAACTCAGGGCGATCGCGCCTGTAGCTGCCAGCGGTGTGTGTACAATTGTTGCGAGGCTCACCCATGCTGCCGTTCCCAGCAGCCCGGAGAGGACGATGTAAGGGCGTCTGCGATAGCCGAATATCGGCAAACCGTCCGACATGAAGCCGAAGACGGGTTTGATAATCCAAGGCAGGGCGACGACGCCCAGCATTGCCGAGACTTCTGCCGGACTCATGCCGAGTTCGTCTTTGAGAAAGAAGCTGACGGCTAAGCGGGCTAGTCCGAGAATGCCTTGGACGAAGTAAATCAGTAAGATGGCTATGAGTTCGGGGGTTGGCTCATTCCCAAAGAATACTTTTTCTTTTAAAGATTCTTTGAGTTTGCTGACGCCGGAGGGGGAAACGAGCATTTGAGCAATATTTCTTAATGAATCTCAATATTTATAACACATTCTTAATGAGTTCCGGGAACTGTCGGAGGTGGGATGCCGGAATGACGGGGATCTGGCAGGTAATATAAAATTGTGATGAGCTCGAATTAAAGGATTTTTGGTAGCAATGAAAGCAGAAATTAGAATTGTCTTTCTGGCAGCAGCTTGGATTTTAGGAATGGGGGCTAATTTAGCCTCAGTAATACCTGTTGCTAACAAGCAAGGTGATTATCCGGTTCCGCCTGCGAGACAGCGGGGCAACCGGCAGGTAAATTGGGTGGTTGTTGACTCAGATTCTCAAGGGTTGAATTGCCGGATGGCTCAGAGATTTCGATCAATTTCTGTAGACGGTTTGGATGCACCTGCTGAGTTGTTTGAAAGAAATAAACACAATGTTTCGCAGTGGCCTGTGGTGACTGCGTTTCGGCGCGGAAAAAGATTGCAAGCGGTGACAGGAAATAATGCCAATCAAATTATGATTTCTGACTCTCAGGGTAAACCTTGGATGCCGATTTCCACGGCTAAGGGTAATTGTTTTGTGCGGGCCAACAGCCGTTTTATTAAACCGATTCGGGAAAATCCTACGACTTTGAAACCTTTAGAATAGGTGATTTTTTTTTGAGAAGAGTGGGCAATTGGTGAAAGGAAGGTTTTATGATTATCGATCCTAAAAATGTGCCGGAAATTACGGGTTCCAAGTACCCTGAGCAATTCCAATCTGCTGTTGCGGGGAGAGTTAAAAAACGCTTGGGCGATGCTGCCGGATTGCAGAATTTTGGGGTAAATTTGGTGAAACTTGCGCCGGGAAGTTGTTCTGCTCTCAGGCATTGGCACACTCGTCAAGATGAGTTAATCTATGTTCTGGAAGGGGAAGTTACTCTGATTACAAATTCGGGAGAGCAAGTGCTGAAACCGGGTATGGCGGCGGGTTTTCCGGCGGGGGATGCAGATGGGCATCATTTAGTCAACCGCTCGAATGCAGATGTTGTTTATCTGGAAATTGGCGATCGCACTGCTGGTGATTCAGCTAATTACCCCGATGATGACTTAATCGCGAAAGCTAGCGGAACTGGTTGGATTTTTACGCACAAAAACGGCGAGATTTATGAGGAGTAAAAAACAATGAGTCAAGTGAATCTTTGGACTTCGGCGGAACACGCTTTGTGGTATCTTGCTAAAGCTGATGGCATTCCTCACCGCACTGAAGGTGAAGCGGTTTTGTTGGAGGAAGTGCCGAAAAATGTTAAGCGAATTCTGGATGTGGGTACGGGAGACGGGCGGTTGCTGGGTCTGCTTAAGTGCGATCGACCAAATGTGGAATGTGTGGCGATCGACTTTTCGCCGACAATGCTGGAAAAAGCCAGAATTCGCTTTGCTGATGACCAGAATGTCACGGTAATCGAGCACAATTTTGATGAATCGCTACCGGATTTGGGCAAGTTTGATGCGGTTGTTTCTAGTTTTGCGATTCATCATGTAGCTGACGATCGCAAACGTTCGCTTTACACTGAGATTTTCGAGCTTTTGGAACCCGGAGGCATTTTTTGCAATTTGGAGCACGTAGCGTCTGCAACTCCCGCTTTACACGAGAAATTTCGAGAGGCGTTGGGTATTAGCGATTCGCCAGACGATCCCTCTAATCAATTGCTGGATGTGGAAACGCAATTGCGCTGGTTTAGAGAAATTGGTTTTACCGATGCAGACTGTTATTGGAAGTGGCGGGAACTGGCTTTATTAGTTGGGGTGAAACCTGTTTAGATCGTTTCGTGAAATTCGCCGATTTAGATAACGACACGGCACTGCCGTGTCTCTCAACTCTCACAGACAAGCTGTCAATCAAAGTCGATACTCGCCACAGATATGGATCAGAAAACGGCTGTGCCGTGTCCCTAAAAATCTCACAGACAAGCTGTCGATCGCTGATTCAAGTGTACAGTATAAAGCAAAATTAAACAGATTTCTTTTCACCTGCCATTAAATGACATAAAATTACCAAAATAAGCGCGTTTTTCGGTCACTGAGTACGAATATTTGATGCAGCAGTTTTATCACTGCAAGACTAATTTCGGCATTATTTCATAAGCTTTTGACCACTTACGATCATAGATATAAACAATATGGAATAAAATAATGCCCACATGAAAAATTTCATCAATTCTGCCTGAACATAGTCGCAACCATGCGGGGCTGTACCGCAAAAAGCAGAAGCATACATAAAGAGAAATGTAACAAAAAACGTTGCAATTAATCCCAAGAGACCAATAATGCATAAAAGGTATCCAGTAGCTTGTTCTGTGTTCATTACTTAGTAATATATGTGGTAATTGCCTCTTCTATAGTTTAAACAGCAGCTTACTGCGTTAACCCTTAATATTGCATTTGTTTAACATAAGTTTATTTAAGATATGTTGAGCGTACTATTGTTTAAGTCGATCGCATTGATGCTTAGGTTGTAGGGGCAGTGCCTCCGTGCCTGCCCCCTCGCGAGGTGTTTTGCAAGCCTTCGACGCAGCGGCTGTCGGTTGAGTACCGGAGGTCTGGAGAATACTTTTATTATGTTGGGGAGTATGCAAGCGCGATCGGGCTGGGGGGACTGATGTGGACGTGTGTTTTGGCGGAAATATAGCGGTAACAGAGATATGACTTTGATGGGATTTGATGGGTTTGGGCGATCGCAAATTCAAATTGCTATGGATTAAACTAAATCCGGTACTTTAGGTTTGATGCGGCGCTCGTACCAGTTCATTAACGGGGTGGAACTAATACCGTGCAAAATCACAGAAAGTACGATCGTTGTAAAGGTAATCCAGGCAATTTTTTCGGCGGTTTCGCCCTTCAAACCTTTACCCAAAGCATAGGTAAGATAATAGATAGAACCGACACCACGAATGCCGAACCACCCGCACAGCCAGCGGCTGGCGGGATGTAAAGGACTGCCGATCGTACTAATCCAAGCTCCCAGAGGCCGGATTAAAAAAATCAACAATCCAGCTACTAAGAGGGCGTAGCCTCCATAGGCCAACATAGGCTCTAGGCGCAAAAGCGAACCTAATAGTAAAATAGTTGCTACTTCCATTAACTTTTCTATGCGCTCGGTAAAGTGCAGTTGGGAAAGCGGCTTTTCTGGGTTTCGGTAACTCCGCTGCACGACAATTCCTGCTACAAAAACTGCGAGAAATCCGTAGCCGTTGACTACTTCTGTAAGGGAATAGGTGAGCAGAATTGTGCTGAGAGCAATGAAATCTTCCATTAATTGATCGGCTGGTCGATAGTGTTGGAGTTGCCGATCGATCCAGGTGACGGCTTTAGCTACTAAAATTCCCATAACGATACCTGCGGCGATCGCCCAAATCAAGTCAACTGCTACCCACTGCGAAAACCAGTTCGACCAGTTGTTATCTTTTAGCGAATAAATGCCGAAATAAACAAAAGGAAAAGCTAAAGCATCGTTTAAACCGCCTTCGGATGTTAAACCAAAGCGCAATTCATCGCGATCGTCTAGATGAGCTAACTGAACTTCTGAGGCTAAAACTGGATCGGTGGGAGCGAGAATTGCTCCCAGTAAAATCGCCGGGCCCCAATCTAATTTCACAAACCAATGACCGATGGCGGCCACTGCAAAAATAGAAATGGGCATTAAAAAACCGATCAGCCTCACTGTGGAATTCCAAGCCCAAAATTGCAGGGGGCGATTCATTTTTAAGCCGCAACTGAACAGAGAAACAATAACTACAAATTCTGTAAGTCTTTCTAAAAATTGAGCTTCGGGGCGCAAGTCAATCAGCTTGACGCCGTAGGGCCCCAATCCGATACCGACAATTAGATAAATTAAGGCATAAGATAGAGGCAATCGCGAAATCCAGCCGGAACCCAAGGTAACGGTAAGCAGGAGGATGCCAATAACTAGCAAGTTGAGAATGTAATCATCCACCATAGCGATCGCACTTTTAATCAGGTTTACCAACTGCGATTTTGACAGGTAAAAGCTTCGGGCGCATCCACCGCCCGCTAGATTCACCGATCCTCCGAAAGTTGCATTTTTTATGCTAAACGACTAACAACTCACAACTACTGACTACTGACCAAGAATTTCTTGATGGTACCCGCCACGTGATTTATCCGTGGAATCAATCCAAAATCTCAAATCTAAAATCCTCACGCCCCCGAATTTATCTCGCGCAAGTCAATCCAAAATCTCAAATCTCAAATCTCAAATCGAATGACTCCTGACTACTGACTGCTGACTAATGACTAATGACTAATGACTTTTTTCAGTAGCAATGATGTGCAAATCTACGTGTTTGAGCGATCGCACTAACTGTTGAGTCAAAGAACCCCGCAGCAGCAATTTCCAGCGGGATTGCTGGCTTTCGCCGATCACAATTTGAGTAACGCGATACTGTTTAGCTACCTCGGAAATCGCTTTGGCTATATTAGTGCCGTTTACCCGCAAAAATTTCCCGTTAAATTCTTGACACAGTTTCTCACAAGTTTCAACGTGCAAGCTTTCTGCTTTTGTTAAAAATCGGTCTGGATCGTTGACAAACACAGCATAAAATGGGGCATTCATGTAGCTCGCAATCCTCGCGCCTCGCCGCAGCAGTTGCAAGGAGTTCGGATAAGTCGAGATGCACACTAAAACTCGTTCGTGAATGTTGCAAGATTGACCTTTTAAAGTTGCTGCGTCGTCTTCCACATTGTCTGCGACTTCTCGCAGGGCTAGTTCTCGCAAAGCGATTAAATGACGGCGCTGAAAAAAGTTTTCTAAAGATTGTTCAATTTTTTCGGGGGCATAAATTTTGCCTTCTAGCAACCTTTCTTCTAAAGTTTCCGGCGTGACATCGACAACGACTATTTCGTCAGCATCTTCGAGGACGCGATCGGGCACTCGCTCTCGCACTACAACTCCGGTAATTCGAGCTACTAAATCGTTAAGACTTTCTATGTGCTGAATGTTGAGGGTGGAGAAAACATCTATCCCAGCCTTGAGAATTTCTTCAACATCTTGATATCGTTTTTCTCGCAGAGAACCCGGAATGTTTGTATGAGCGAGTTCGTCTATTAATGCTAATTGAGGACGGCGTTCTATGACAGCATTCGTATCCATTTCGTTGAGCATTATTTCGCCGCGCCGCAGTTGTTTTTTGGGTACTATTTCCAGTTTTTCTGCTTTAGCCGCTGTCTCTTTCCGGCCGTGAGTTTCTAACAGTCCAATTACCACATCGATGCCTTCAGATTTCAGGCTGTGCCCTTCTTCTAGCATTCGGAAAGTTTTGCCGACACCGGGGGCCATGCCGATAAATATTTTGTGCTTTCCCCGGCGGGGGGTGCGATCGTAAGTGCGGTTAGGTTGGGCATAAACCGCGTCTGGATTGTTAGTAAGTTCGCTAGAGTGAATCATAGCTGAGTAGTGGGTAGTTAGTCAATTTCGAGTCATCAGTCAGTTTATGACCGATGACTGCAAACTGTTGTAAACTATTGTAAACGGTCTAGAGCCAAATTCAGTTTGAGGACGTTAACTCCCGGTTCGCCGAAAATGCCGAGAAATCTGCCATCTGTATTTTTGGATACCAACATTTCTACTTGATTGATATTGAGCGATCGCACCGTTGCTATCCGCTGAATTTGCGATCGAGCTGCCTCTACGCTAATGTGCGGATCGAGGCTAGAACCCGAGGTGTAGACTAAATCTGTAGTCGGTTTGATACCAGCTTTGTTGAGGCGGTATAATTCAATTTGCACCCCCTGAAAACCATCTTTCTCATTACCTCGTTTCAGCAAATCAGAGTTACTGGGGGCAAGGTTGCTAGCACCAGAAACGCCTGTTCTTTGACTAACATTTTCTCCCTTTGTCGGATCGTAATTTTCTGTCGCAAAGCTGCTGTAATTGGTGGTGCTGGGACGACCCCAAAAATATCTTTCTGAGGAGAAAGGCTGACCGATTAAAGCAGAGCCAACTACAACTCCTTGGTTGGTAATTAAGCTGCCGTTTGCCTGGGAATTAAAAGCAATTTGGCCGATTACTAGCAAGATTAAAGGGTAAATAATGGCTGTAATTCCCCACAATACCAGGGTAAGGCGAATGGCTCTAATTATTTCTCTCATAAATTACCTCGGTAGGTTATTTGCTAAGGGTTAATTATTGACTAAAATCTTTCCGGCTGAAAGATGACTACGAACAAGTAAATAGAAAGGGCGATAATCACCAAACCTAGGAGACTTAAACCCCAGACAGCTTTTCGGGTCAAATCTTCGCCCGCAGCAGCGTAGACAGCGGGGGCAACTATAGCATTGAAACACATTACTAGAAATAGCTGCACCGGGATTTGGTGGCGCTGCCAAAGCCTTTGAGCTAACTCAATAATTTCTTGGAAATCTCTAGGAAAAATATCATTCAGCAAATCATTCCGTTTCATGAATTCTCCTTATTTTGGGAATAAATATCGGTCTTTATATTGGATAATTTTTGTGGGAAAATCGAGGCATAGCCTCTGGATCTGCGTTCCTCGGCAGAGCCGGGGAACGAGATTAATCCGTCTTTCCCGATCTATGCTAGCCCAACGGCGGTAATCAAAACATCAATAATTTTGATGGCAATAAACGGCGCGACTGCCCCGCCCAATCCGTAGATTAAAATGTTCCGCTGCAACAGTTGGTTGGCGCTCAAAGGTCGAAATTTTACCCCGGTTAATGCTAGGGGAATCAAAGCGGGAATAATCAAAGCATTGTAAACTAATGCAGACAAAACCGCCGATTGACCGCTGGCTAAACCCATGACGTTTAATGCGCCTACGGGGGCAAACATGGCGGGAATAATTGCAAAATATTTTGCGATATCGTTGGCTAGGGAAAATGTAGTCAGCGCGCCGCGAGTAATCAGCAATTGTTTGCCAATTGTAACTAAATCAATTAGTTTTGTGGGGTCAGAATCTAAGTCCACCATGTTCGCAGCTTCCTTCGCTGCTTGGGTTCCAGAATTCATCGCCAGTCCTACGTTTGCTTGTGCTAGTGCGGGTGCGTCGTTGGTTCCGTCTCCCGTCATTGCGACTAATTTGCCCTCGGCTTGTTGCTTGCGAATTACATCGATTTTGTCCTCGGGAGTTGCTTCGGCAATGAAGTCGTCAACGCCTGCTTCAGCGGCAATTACTGATGCTGTAATTCGGTTATCTCCGGTGAGCATAATGGTGCGAATTCCCATTTTTCGCAGTTGGTCAAACCTATCGCGAATTCCCGGTTTAATCACATCTTTCAAATAGATAATGCCGTAGGTGTCGTTACCTTGACAAACAGCTAAGGGTGTGCCTCCCAAGCGGGAAACTCGCTCGTAAGCTGCGTCGAGATCCGGCCCGAAATTGCCGCCGCGCGATCGCACAAAACCCTTCACCGCATCCACCGCACCCTTGCGAACCTCCGTCCCATCGGGCAAATCCGTGCCAGACATCCGCGTTTTTGCGGAAAAATCAAGCCCCGTGGCGTTGGTGCGATCGAAATCCACCTGTGCGCCCAAATTCTGAGCCAAACGGACGATCGACTTTCCCTCTGGAGTATCGTCAAACACACTCGCATCCAGGGCTACCTGCGCCACTTCTTGCAGCGAGTGACCGTTGACCGGAATGAATTCCTCAGCTAAACGGTTCCCCAGCGTGATCGTCCCGGTTTTGTCCAAAATCAGCGTATTTACGTCGCCGCAAGCCTCCACGGCGCGCCCAGAGGTCGCTATCACGTTAAACTGAGCGACGCGATCCATGCCCGCAATGCCGATCGCGCTCAGCAAACCTCCAATGGTTGTTGGAATCAGCGCCACCAGCAGCGAAATCAGCGTCACCACGCCCACAGGGGTTTTCACGTAATTTCCCACGGGCGGAATCGTCGCAACCACAATCAAAAACACCAGCGTCAGCACCGCTAGCAGCACCGTCAGCGCGATCTCGTTCGGCGTTTTCGAGCGTTCAGCGCCCTCCACCAGCGCGATCATCCTGTCCAAAAAGCCCTTACCGGGGTCGGCCATCACCCGCAGCGTCAGTTCGTCAGAAAGGATGCGCGTCCCGCCGGTAACGGAACTGGCGATGTCCGAACCCGGTTCCTTGAGCACCGGTGCGGATTCGCCAGTGATCGCAGATTCATCCACCGAGGCGACACCTGCGATCACTTCGCCGTCGGCGGGAATGACATCGCCTGCGATCACTTTAATTTGGTCGCCACGTCTTAGGGATGTCGAACTAACTTCTTGAATTGAACCGTCTGGTAGGAGTTTGCGGGCTGTTGTGTCGGCTTTGGTCGATCGCAGTGCATCTGCTTGCGCTTTGCCGCGCCCTTCGGCCACCGCTTCGGCAAAATTAGCAAATACCAAGGTGAAGAACAAAATAAACGTTACTAAAGCGTTGAAAACTCTCTGATTGTTGCCGGGAACCGGGCCGAACAGCGTCGGGTCGATCGTTAATAATGCAGTCACAATTGTGCCAACCCACACCACAAACATCACCGGATTTTTTAGCATCACCTGCGGGTTTAGCTTGACAAAAGCTTCTTTAAAAGCTCTTTGATACAGGCCTTTAGTATTTGCTTTTGGCGTATGCTTGCGAGACTCGCGAGAGCCTCTCGGAGGTTTTTTTGGGGAATCTGGAGTATGGGATGAGGTCATGTCGATTTGGGATTTTTAATGAACCACAGAGAACACAGAGAACGCAGAGAGAGAGAATAGTGAGGTTGAGAATTTTCGCTATTGAGATGGAGGAGTTGGTGTTGCTAAAGGTGTTGTGGGTACAGTTATCGATGCTGGTTCAAATTTGCTGTTGCTAATTTCATATCCTTCGGCAATTGGCCCTAAAGCTAGAACTGGGAAAAATGTCAGCGCGCCTAGTATTAATATTACTCCTGCGGTGACGCTGGTGAACAAAACTGAATCGGTTCTGAGAGTACCCGTTGTTTCGGGAACCAGTTGTTTGTTCGTCATGCTGTCGGCTAAAAGTAGCAGGGCAATAATTGGAACGTAGCGCCCCAACAGCATACTAAAACAGGTGCTTAAATTCCACCAAACTCCTGTCGGGGCGGGTTGAGAGTCTGCCAATCCTTCCAAGCCCGAACCGTTGTTAGCCGCCGCCGAAGCGTATTCGTACATCACTTGGGAAATGCCATGAAATCCGGGGTTGCTGATGCCACTCAAACTGTCGGTAAAGGCGAGGGTAATTGCACCGGGGATTAAAACTGCGATCGGGTGAATTAACAAAACAACGCTGGCTAAAACAATTTCCCGTTTTTCAATTTTGCGTCCCAAAAATTCCGGCGTTCTCCCCACCATCAATCCGGTGAGAAATACGCTCAAAATTGAGTAAATAAATAAGTAAGCCGTTCCCGTTCCTTGTCCGCCCCAAACGATTTGTAGAAACAAATTAAACAGAGTAGCAAAACCACCGGGAGGCATTAAAGAATCGTGCATTCCGTTGACGGCGCCGCACATTGTACCAGTGGTAGTCACCGCCCACAGTGCAGTTTCTGCCCAGCCAAATCTAACTTCTTTTCCTTCTAAATTTGGCTGCTGCGAACCCAGTAAATTATTGATTTGAGGGTTGCCGCCGTACTCGCCAAACGCTGCAATGCCAATCAAGATAACGTAGATGGTAAACACCATCCAAAAAATCAGCCATCCCTGCTTTTTGTTGTTGGCAAATCTGCCGTAGGTGTGAATGAGTGCTGCTGGTATAGAAACCATTGCTAGTGTTTCCAGCAGGTTGGTAAAAGGGTTGGGATTTTCAAAGGGATGAGCCGAGTTAATGGCAAAAAATCCGCCGCCATTTTCTCCCAGTTGTTTGATGCTTTCAAAGTGAGCTACTGGGCCGCGAGCCATTATTTGCGTGCCTCCTTCTAATGTACGGGCTACTGCAGGCCCTGCTAGGGTTTCTGGTACTCCAGAAATTAGCAAAAGTAAGGCAATTATTAAAGAAAGGGGTAGCAGAATCCTGGTAATTGATTGAATTAAATCGATGTAAAAGTTGCCCAAGGGGCGGCCGGTTAATCCCCTGATAAAAGCAATGCCTACTGCTAAACCTGTAGCTGCTGAGGTAAACATTAAAAAACCCAGGGTTAACTGGGATAAATAAGTGAATGTTGTCTCGCCTGAATAATGCTGTTGGTCGGTATTGGTGAGGAATGAAATAGTTGTGTGCAGCGCAGTATCCCAGGTTGGGGCACTTAAGCCGGTGGCATTTAAAGGCAGCACTCCTTGAAGCATGAAAATTAGGAAAACAAATATGCCCATTGCTGCATTGCTGTACAGTAGCGATCGCGCATATTGCCAACCTGTCATCGAATCTATAGACCGGATATTGCTGGCTTTATAGATGAGTTGTTCTAGGGGTTTAATAGCGGGGTCGAGAATAGTTGGTTCTCCCATGTACACCCGCGCCATGTAATTACCAAAAATAGGGGCGATCGCTACTACAATGATTAGCGTTAATGCGATTTGAATTAATCCTTCAAGCATAACTGAGCCAATACTTCCTTAAAAGTGCAATCTGCTTTTAACAATCAATATACTTGCTGTTAGGATTTTTGATAATCAGCCCGCCGGTATAAGTTGCCGTTTACCCGTTATGCTTAGCTGCTATATATTTTCACTGATAGACAAATGTTTAAATATTTAGCAGTATCTATGCTTGCAGATATAGATGTGATCTAAACGCTTGTTTTTGCGTCACAGAAGACAAATTTTGGCGAAGAAAAACCGCAGGGATAAGGCAGAGAGTAGAGTGTCAATATAAAATATAAAATGGATGGATAAAGGATGTTAAACAGCTTATTGAAAATCACAGACAACCAGGCAATTCAAGAGAAGTATTTGCGGGGGAGGTGGTCGATCGCAATTTTATTTGCGATCGTTGTAGTGCTGGAATTTACTACGCCGTCGGAGTATCTGTTTGGGTATTTGTACACAGGGCCGATTTTATTGGCAAATTCGCGCTTGAGTCGGTTGGGTAAGTTACAAATTACGCTGGTAGCGGCAGCTTTGACGCTGTTAAATTTGTTTGTTCCTCCTGGAGAAGCGATCGCCCTAGCAACTGTAGCAAATAGATCGATCGCAGTCATGGCTTTAGGGGTGACGGGATATTTAAGCGATCGCAACCAGCAGTACCAAGAGACGATCGCGATCGCTAAAGCTGAGTTGCAGTCGCAGCAGCAGCTAGCAAGCATCCGAGAAGATTTTGTCTCTACTTTGAGTCACGACTTAAAAACGCCGATGCTGGGGGCGATAGAAACAATTAAAGCTTTTGGGTCAGCAAAATTTGGGAATGTCACCGCCAGTCAGCAAAAAGTTCTCGAAACAATGGCGCGATCGCACAAAATGTCACTACAATTAGTAGAAACGCTGCTGGATGTTTACCGCAACGATGCCGAAGGTTTAAAACTGCAACTTGCGCCCGTAAATTTAGTAGCTTTGGCAGAAGAAGTAATCGCAACACTCATCCATTTGTCGGCGGCGCGCCGAGTTTACATTAGTATGAGTTACGGAGAGTCAGATTTCCGTCGCTCTTTGTGGGTAAATGGCGATGCGGTTCAACTCCAGCGCGTTTTTGTTAATTTGCTAACAAACGGAATTAACCATTCTCCTCGCGGTGGAAAAGTTGAAATAATCATGGAATCTTATTCGAGTTATCAGGTGGTGAAAGTTATCGATAGCGGGTTGGGAATTACCGCCGATGAACTGCCCCACTTGTTCGAGCGTTTTTATCAAGGACACAGCGATCGGCAAGCCAAAGGTTCGGGATTAGGATTATACTTATCTCGCCAAATTATTGACGCCCACGGCGGTATAATTTGGGCAGAAAATAAATTGCCACACGGTGCTTTATTTGGATTCCGACTCCCTGCTATCCCACAGAAATGAAACCAGCTTATCCCTTGCGAATTCTCCTAGTTGAAGACGACGAACTGTTTCGGTTGGGGCTGCAAACCAGGTTGCAGCAAGAAAGTTGCTTGCAAGTAATTGCCGAGGCCGAAGATGGTGAAACAGCAGTAGAATTGACTCAGGAACACTTACCAGATGTGGTAGTTCTAGATGTCGGTTTGCCGGGAATTGGCGGTATTGAAGCGTGCCGCCAAATTAAAGATCGACATCCAGCAATTCCAGTTTTAATTTTAACATCTCATTCTCAAAAATCCTTAATTGAAAGATTAATTGCAGCGGGAGCTCAGGGCTATTGCCTTAAGGGAATTGCGGCGGAAACTTTGGTTTTGGCAATTCGATCGATAGCAGCGGGTGCTTCGTGGTGGGATCAGGCCGCGACTGCGGAAATTCGGGCAGTTTTTGCTAATCCTGAACCTGTGAAAATTGGGTCAAAATGGGAAGTTTTGGAAAATCCGCTGACGAAGCGAGAACAGGAAATCTTGGCTTTAGTTGCGGGGGGGAAAAGTAATCAGGAAATTGCACAAATATTGTACATTGCTCCGGGGACTGTGCGGGTTCACGTGCACGCGATTTTGCAAAAGTTAGAAGTGCGCGATCGCACTCAAGCTGCAGTGCTCGCAATTCAGAAAGGATTGGTTGCTGAAGAACTTTTGGCGATCGAACCTTGATAGGGCGGGTTTTGTACCGGAATTATCGGTTTTTTAAAGGAATTACTGGCTAAAGTCGCCTCTACAAGATGCCTCTGTGGCAGGTTCACGGAAAATTAGTATCCTTCGTCTTGATTTTTAATTTTACTGATGACATTTAACTTTTGAACTTGCTAAGCTAAATATGTCTTAATTTTCCTACCGTCATCTAACCAAAGGTGTATTGTGCCAAATTTGATCGGCTCAGTTTTTAGTTCGCTCGCCTTTCTAGACCCTGCCCTTCCCGATCGCCAAACTCTCCGCAACGGCATCGCAGCGGGGATAGAAGTTATTACCCTCGATGCGGCGCGGGATGGAGTAGAACAAATCACGGTCGCGCTAGCGAGTCGCAGCAATATCAAAAGCATTCCTATCATCTCCCACGGCCACCCCGCGAGTTTGCTGCTAGGCGCGATCTATCTAAACTTGACAAATTTAAAAAGTTATGGTAAACAATTGCAGCGTTGGTTGAGATCCCTGGCAGAGAGTCGAGAGATTTTGCTTTATGGGTGTGATGTAGCGGCGGGGGAGAAGGGCGCTAACTTTGTGCAGCAACTGAGTCAGCTAACTAAGGCAAAAATTGCTGCTTCTCGATCGCCGATCGGCAGTTCCGCAATAATCCAAGCTTTTGCTTGACACTGCTCAGCACTCCAGATATTATTTGAGTAACAAAAATGACCTCAACAAGCAACTGTACGGACAGTAATATCAGTGTAATTACGCAAATTAAATTTAACAGTGAAAAAACACGGACAGTAGTTGGCAGCTAATACATAATCATTTCAAATTTAGGTGTATCTAGATGGGACAGATAATTATTAACGAATTCCGGCGGGACGGGCAATTCCAGGGTAATGAGTATGTGGAACTGCTGTTGACGGAAGATGTAAGTGCAACTCAGCTTCAAAGTTTTTTTGTAGGCGATTCAAGCGGTGCAACAGCACAGAAATTTTCTGCTTATCAGTTCATGAACATGGCGAGTATTGCTCCTGTATTCAAGGCTGGAACAATAATTGCGATCGGCGGTTCAGATGTCATTCCTACTAATGATATTACCTACAACCCCGTTGCCGGCGGAAATGATGCTGATTGGAACATTCAATTGCTGATAAATAACGGTACTGGCGGTACTTATCTCAATAATGTCTTAGTCGGAACTAACGGTTTGGGCGGGGAGTTTGCAGCCTCAGATATTGTTTGGGTAGATACTAGCAGTGCGGGAATTACTTCTATTGATTCCCTCGCCTGGCCGACGACTGGGTTAGGCGTATTTGGGAGTGCTGCTAAGGTGAAAATTCCAGCACCACCCAACGGGGGTATTGTCGAGTTTTCCAGCGCTATTGGTGGCGTTAACAAAACTGCTAATTATGCTGTAAATAGTCTAGTAGGTTCCTTGGGTTTGCCCAACGGCGGAATTAACACTATTTATATTAACAGCCTCCGCAACCCGCAGGTTAACATCGCTCCAATTTTGGCCAATTCTAATTTTAATACTCTGCTCCCAATTAATGAACACATAGCCAGCGTCGATAACACAGGCTTTAGTATTTTTAACATCACTAGCGAGTTAGGAAGTGACGCTAATGGCGATCCTTTGGGTGTTGCAGTCACCGCTGCAGACAATACTAACGGCAATTGGCAATTTTCAACTAACGGCAATACTTGGAAAAATTTCGGTGCATTGTCGGAAACTTCAGCAACAGTGCTCGGTCCGACTCCTCTTTATAATGGCTTACTTGGTAACACTCCCAATTCTCAAAATTGGCTGTCTTTGACTAACTTAAATCTTACTTCTCCTACCGCTACAGCTTCAGAAATATTTAGCGGTAATGGAGTTAATTTAAACAGCACTGCGGACAATAGAATTTATGCTGGCTATACAAAAAATCCTTTAAATCCGTCATTTCCCCCGCTCGATCGCACTACAGGCTTTAGCTTGTCTTTTAATCTCCAAATTATCTCGGAATCCCGCACTCGTCCAGAGCGGGCGGGCTTTAGCATTGTTGCCGTTACTAGCGATCGCAAAGCCATTGAAATTGGTTTCCAGCGCCTATCTGCAACTTCGGGCAATATCTTTGCACAAGGCGACGGCATTACTCCCAACCAAAGCGGACAAACCAACGGCTTATTTTTGGCAGCAGAGAATGTTGCTTATAACACCAATATTGCTACTAACTATACTCTCAGAGTTGAAGGTGACAATTACTTTCTTTCCGATGGCCGCGCTATCATACTAGCCGGCCCGCTACGCGATTATTCAGCATTTTTTGGCCTGATAGATCCTTACGAAACTCCTAATTTTCTATTCCTCGGTGACGACACAACCTCGGCGCAAGCTAACATCAACCTGACGCGGGTTTCCCTGCAAACGCCTGCGAAAGTTCGGTTTGTACCCAACCCAGACTATTACAGTACACCTGGAAGCGAACCAACAATTACTTTTCGGGCGTGGGATGGAAGTAACGGAGTGGGTAACGGTACTGCGGGCGTCAATGCTTCAGTTACTGGTGGAACAACGCCGTTTAGCACTAATAGTTTAACAAGTTTGATCGCAGTTAATCCAGTCAACGATGCACCCTCGTTTGTCAAAGGAGTCGATCGCACTCTCAGCAGCAATTCGGGGCCACAAACCATCCCCGGATGGGCGACTGCGATTTCTCCAGGCCCTGCCAACGAATCGGGACAAACTGTGGCTTTTCAAGTGGTAGGGAATGATAATGCTGCTTTGTTTAGTGTACAACCTGCGATCAACTCGGTGGGGACGCTAACCTTTACACCGGTGCCGGGGGCGATCGGCAGTGCTAATATCACTCTAAACCTGAGAGATAATGGCGGTAGAGAGTACGAAGGGCTCGATACTTCTAACCCCCAAGCGTTCATTATCAACCTCACCAATCCAGGCACATTTAACTTCAGCAACGCAAATTACAGCGTTAATGAAAACGGTCAGTTTGCCACAATTACTGTGACTCGCACCGATGCTACCAATGTGGCTGCTGCTGTCAGTTACAGTACAAGTAATGGAACAGCTAATGCTGGCAATGACTATAACCAGACATCGGGAACGTTAAATTTTGGCATTGGCGAAACTGCTCAAACTTTCACGATTCCCATTGTTGATGATTCAGAGATAGAAGAGGATGAAACTGTTAATTTAACTCTGAACAATCCCACTAACGGAGCCGATTTAGGAGCGATTGATAGTGCTGTTTTGACTATTGTAGATACAACTCCGACACCGACTCCGACGCCTGGGGAAACTCCAACTCCAACTCCGACTCCGACGCCTGCGGAAACTCCAACTCCGACGCCGACTCCGACTCCTGCGGAAACTCCAACTCCAACTCCGACTCCAACTCCTGCGGAAACTCCAACTCCGACGCCGACTCCGACTCCTGGGGAAACTCCAACTCCGACGCCGACTCCGACTCCTGGGGAAACTCCAACTCCGACTCCGACTCCGACTCCTGCGGAAACTCCAACTCCGACTCCGACTCCAACTCCTGGGGAAACTCCAACTCCAACTCCGACTCCAACTCCTGCGGAAACTCCAACTCCAACTCCGACTCCAACTCCTGCGGAAACTCCAACTCCGACGCCGACTCCAACTCCTGCGGAAACTCCAACTCCGACTCCAACTCCGACTCCAACTCCTGGGGAAACTCCAACTCCAACTCCAACTCCGACGCCTGGGGAAACTCCAACTCCGACTCCAACTCCGACGCCTGGGGAAACTCCAACTCCGACTCCGACTCCGACTCCAACTCCGACGCCTGGGGAAACTCCAACTCCAACTCCGACGCCGACTCCAACTCCTGGGGAAACTCCAACTCCGACTCCGACTCCGACGCCTGGGGAAACTCCAACTCCGACTCCGACTCCGACGCCTGGGGAAACTCCAACTCCGACGCCTGCGGAAATTCCAATTCCGACGCCTGCGGAAACTCCAACGCCTGCGGAAACTCCGACGCCAATCCCGACTCCGACGCCTGCGGAAATTCCAATTCCGACACCGACTCCAATTCCGACTCCGACGCCTGCGGAAACTCCGACGCCTGCGGAAACTCCGACACCCATTCCGACGCCAATTCCGACTGCGACGCCAATTCCGACACCAATTCCGACGCCTGCGGAAATTCCAACTCCGACGCCAATTCCGACGCCAATTCCTGCGGAAACTCCCATTCCGACTCCGACGCCTGCGGAAACTCCAATTCCGACGCCAATTCCGACGCCAATTCCGACTGCGACACCAATTCCGACACCGACGCCAATTTCTGCGGAAACTCCGACGCCTGGGGAAACTCCAACTCCGACTCCGACTCCAATTCTGATATCTGCGGAAAGTCCAATTCCGACGGCTAAACCTGGGGAAACGCCGATCGCAACTGACAATTCGATCGCCCAAACCACATCTCCAACAACCGAAACCCCCACACCGGCGCTAATTCCTGCTGCTTCGGAAGACTGTATGTGCGATCGAATCACTTTACCCGATCGCACTTCCATTCCCGGCCCGAATATCCCTGAAAATACCCTCAACGGTACTGACGGTAAAGATACTCTAACCGGCAGCGATATTAATGACATCATCAACGGTTTCAACGGCAGCGACTTGCTAAATGGCTTATTCGGTAACGACAATATTTACGGTGGTCTTGCTAGCCCAGTTACTGTTGGCGCGGATGCAGACAGCGACACCATATTTGGCAACGAAAATAACGACTATCTCGTCGGCCACGCTGGGAATGACATTATTTATGCGGGTAAAGATCCTGATGTGGCGATCGCAGGCAAAGATAATGACGTAGTTTGGGGCGACAAAGGCAACGATACCCTACTTGGCGATGAAGGTAATGACAGTTTATTTGGTGGCATTTCTGATGCGTCTGACGGTGACTTGACAGGAAAAGATTTGCTTTTTGGCAATAACGGCAACGACGTTTTGTACGGACAAGAAAGCGAAGATACTCTCAGCGGTGGCAACGACAATGATACCTTACATGGGGGCAAAGATAACGATATAATTTGCGGCGATTCGGGCAATGATTTGCTGTTTGGAGAGTTGGGAAATGACACCATCTGCGGCGGCGATGGCGAGGATACGATTTTTGGAGATATTGACAATATCGCGATGGATGCTAGCAGTCAAAAAGATTATTTGTGCGGCGGTAGTGGCAATGATTTAATTTATGGCAATGAAGATGCCGATCAATTGTGCGGCGGTGACGGTAGCGATACTCTCTACGGCGGTAAGGGTGATGATACTTTGATTGGGGGAATGGGCGACGACTGGTTGAGGGGAGACTTCGGAAACGATACGCTGCAAGGGGGAAGCGGGCGCGATTACTTTTTCTTGACTGCGGGAGAAGGCCACGATGTAATCGCTGATTTTAGGCAAGGTGAAGATTTATTAATTTTGACGGGAGGGTTAACGGTCGATCGACTCAGCATAGTTGAAGAAAACAGTACAACTTTTATCAAAATTGCCAACACAGATCAAATTTTAGCTAGCCTCAAGGGTGTGCCAGCTAATCTCATCACTCAACAGGATTTTACAGTAATCGGGCTACCTGGTTTGTAGATAATACCATTTATCTAAAATCGTGCAACACTCTTAGACCCCCCCTAGCCCCCCCGCTGCATTGCGGGGGGAACAAGAATACTGTTGCATTCTTTTTTAAAATTGGTATAAGTTGAAACTGTAGGGGACGCGCGCACCCTACAGTTTCTCGTTTTCAGGCTCGGCTTTGTATTTAAACCGGAACCAGAGTCGGTTCCAAAGTTGCCACTAATTTGAGATTGTACTCATATTCAAAACACGGCTTTTTATAATCCAAACTCCAGAGTTCCAGAGCGCAATTATCTTCGGGATTGAGCGGCTGCAACCGTAAGTGAAACTCTCGCACTTCTGGGCGGTGTTCGCACTTAAAATTAGAAATTGCGCCAATCTGACGCCTATCTAAAGCCACAGCTAACCGCAGAAAAGGATGCAATTTACTAACGAATTCTCGGTAAGTTTTCGGGAGAACAATAAAATTGTCGTGCTTCTTTTTAGGAGGATTCTTCCGGTGATAGCGAGCCAAATTGGCAATTACTTCAATCTCTGTTTCAGTGTAGCCCAATAACTCACCATTGCGAATTAAATAGTAAGAATGCTTGTGGTGCGCTGAATGACTGACGTACAAACCGCAGTTGTGCAGAATCGCGGCAGCCCACAGCAACTCGCGTTCTTCGGTTCCCCAGTTGTGTAGAATTCCTTGAGTTTGGTCGAAGAAATTGAGCGCAAATGCTGCGGTTCTTTCGCTTTGTTCTAAATTGACTTGATATTTGTCAGCCATGTGCAGAATGCTGCGCTGGCGGATTGAACCTTGATAGCGCAAGCGGTTTTCAATTAAACCGTGGGCTAGCATCCAGTCAACAATTACGCCTTCTCTCAGAGAGCGATCGCACACAGTCAGCGATTCAATTCCTAATAGTGTCATAGCTTCCTGCAAAATCAAAGCGCCTGCCAGAATAATTTCTGCCCGCTTGTCCGACATTCCTGGAATTGCCAACCTTTCGGCATAAGAAAGTTTGCGAAAACGATTGACTAAATCGCGTAAATCTTTTAAACTTAACTGATATCCAGCCAGCGGACTCGGCACTGTTCCGAACTTTTCGCGAGCGTTAATTGTGGCCAGAGTTTCGATGGTTCCAGCAGTGCCAATCAAGCGCAAAGGTTCGCCAGCATGGAATTGAGCTCGCAATTCGTCGATCGGTCTTTCCAGCGAAATACGAATATAAGCTTGCAAATAAGCAAACTCCTCCCTAGTAATCGGGTCAGTTTTAACAAATTGTCCTGTTAAGCGAACAGCACCAATTTTTGTACTGGTGAGACAGCGAGGCTCTGAACTGTCTCCTAAAATCAACTCCGTAGAACCGCCCCCGATATCAATAATCACCTGGGACTGATTGTTAAACTCCATACCCGAAAGAACACCGAGATAAATTCTCCGCGCTTCTTCTTGACCAGAAATTAAACTCACATTCAGGTCTAATTCTTCAGCAACTTGTTTGAGAAAATCCCGCCCGTTAGGGGCTTCCCGAACCGCACTGGTAGCCACAGCGATAATTTGTTCGGCATTGAAAGTTTTAGCAATATCTTGAAAACGGCGCAGAGTGGCGATCGCCCTTTCCATAACCTCGGACTTCAAGCACCCTGTCTTAACCTCACAATCGCCCAACCGAACCGTATCTTTTTCTCTAGCAATAATCGTAAACGCGGGCAATTTCGGATCGATCCGCGCCACCACCATGTGAAATGAGTTAGTACCCATATCAATAGCAGCAATAATGCGATTTGACTCCGCAGACGGAAGTGAATTAACCATTGGAGTATCGGGGTTGACAGATATTTATGATTATTTCACGAATCCAGTTAGGCATTCTATTAAATTAGCAAAAATCAGGAATTGCTGACTGGTCAAGACTTTTACCTGTTTTAAATTTCGGCAGAAGTGCGATCGGCAGCAGAGATAGTAAGTGATTGTGCTTAAAATTTGATAAAATCTAGAGTTAAAAATATCAAATCTAGAATTGAAATGCTTACACAGCCCGATCGCCAACCCGAATCCACATTGCTAACCGTCGTGAGGCTTTTGAGATGGGACAAACCAGCAGGAAGGCTGATTTTAATGATTCCAGCCCTCTGGGCCGTCTTTTTAGCAGCAGACGGGAGGCCGCCCGCAGCATTGGTGGGCGTGATTGTGTTGGGTACCTTAGCCACGAGTGCGGCTGGATGCGTGATCAACGACTTGTGGGATCGCGATATCGATCCCGAAGTAGAAAGAACGCGATCGCGCCCCCTAGCATCCCGCGCCCTCACCGTGCAAACTGGAATAGGAGTTGCATTAATTTCCTTTGCTTGCGCGGCGATTCTCGCTTTTTATCTCAATCCGTTAAGCTTCTGGCTGTGTGTGGCCGCCGTACCAGTAATTATCTGCTATCCGCTGGCAAAAAGATTCTTTCCAGTGCCGCAATTAGTGTTATCAATTGCCTGGGGTTTTGCAGTTTTAATTAGTTGGAGCGCTGCAGTTAACCAATTAGAATTAGCGACTTGGCTGCTGTGGGGTGCTGTTGTGCTGTGGACGATGGGATTTGATACAGTTTATGCGATGAGCGACAGAGAAGATGATTTGCGTTTGGGGGTGAATTCCAGCGCGATATTTTTCGGGGATAATGCCGCTAATGCTGTGGGTTTTTTCTTTGTTGGTACTGTCGGTTTGTTAGCAGCAATGGGAATTAATCTGCACTTGCACATTGGTTTTTGGATGGCAATTATTGCGGCGGCGATTTTGTGGTTTTTGCAATATAGTCAACTGCGGAATGCGGATATTCCTAAGCTTGTTTACGGTCAAATCTTTCGCCAAAATGTTTGGGTGGGGTTTGTGATATTGGCGGGGATGATTGTTGGGGAGATTTTTTAACTACGAGAGCGGGTATAGCCCGCCTTGAAAGAGCAATATTAGTAATTATTGTCAGGTGGAAAAACGCCAAATCTTAATAGTTCTGTCTCGGCTACCACTGATGAGAGTTTGTCCATCAGGACTAAAGGCAAGGCAATAAACAGTGTCTGAATGTCCTAGAGTGTGAATCGCTTCTCCGGTAAATAAATCCCAAATTCTAATAGTACGATCTGCACTACCGCTGGCGAGATATTTCCCATCAGGACTAAAGGCAACAGCGTGAACATCATCCGTATGTCCTGTCAAGTTACTTTTGAGTTCTCCACTGCTTAAACGCCACAGTTTAATCGGTTGCTTGACACCGCCACTGGCTAGAGTTTGTCCATCGGGACTGAAGGTGACACTATAAACAATGTTGTCGCTAAAGAAAGAACGAGACCAACCAATAGGGCCGTCACCAGGGCCGTTTAAATTGCGGATTTCTCTGCCTGTGTGAAGATTCCAAAGCTTTATATTGCTATCGAAACTTCCACTAGCCATTATATTGCCGTCGGGAGCGATCGCAACGTCGTGAACTGCCCAAACATGACCTCTGAGAGTGTGTCGCAATTCCCCGGTTTCCAGGTTCCAAACTTTTACGGTACAGTCAGCGTGGTGTCCGCTGACTAAAGTTTTGCCATTAGGAGTTAGGGCGATCGACCATACAGAAAGAACCACCCAGTCATCGCCTTTGAGAGTGCGTTTTAGTTGCCAGGTTTGAGTATCCCACAATTTAATAGTACCGTCGGGATTGGCACTGCTGCTAGCAAGAGTTTTTCCGTCGCTGCTGAAAGTAACGCAAGTCACGCCGCCAGAATGTTCCGTGAGATTTTCCAGGAGTTCTCCAGTTTTCAGGTTCCATACTCTAATCGTTTGATCGAGACTGCAACTAGCGAAAATTTGACCGTCTGGGTGAATAGCGACTGATTTAATAATGTCTGAATGATCTGTGAGAGTATGTTCGGTTTTCCAAGTTTTTTTCACTTCCTGAAATCCATCTTGGAATTTTGCTTCTGTTTTACTGAAAAAACCTTGCCAAGTCGGAGGTTCTACAGCGGGATTTTGGCAAATTATGGGCAACCAAGTCGCCCCCGGAAATTCCTTGTCTAGACCTTCTGTATCCAAACGTTCCCGTGCTTTCCGTGCTGCTAAATATAAAGTTTCTCCACTTGAGTAAGCCGTCAGAAAATATTTCAAAAACTCTTGAGCAATCCTATCTGGTACAGGTTCCCGCATCACAATAACTAGCGGAATGTGCAAATAAGCTAAATTTTCTGCTAACTTCAAACCATCACAGGAATTAAAAATAGCCAACTGCAAGCCGTTTTCTATAGCGCAGCGCAAACCGTGCTTCAAATCTAGCAGGGTAAGTGTTTCATCGGAATTGATAGCAAGATTGCCACTGTTACTATCACTCCAACTGTGACCAGCAAAAAATAATATATCCCAGTTTTGCTCCCAAAGGCTATCGCTTAATTGTTTCCGTCGAGGTTCGGGAAGAAAAAGTGGTTCTGTCTTAGGTAAACTTTTGAGAAACTTCTGATCGACCTGAACATCAATTCCTTGGCTACAACCCAAAATCGATAATATTTTTATGTTACACTTTCCTTTTGACGCTGTAACAATTCTGGGGATTTCTGTATTTTCGGGGGGACTGAGGACAATTTCAGAATTAGTGTATGTATACGCAAATAAATCCCATTCCTGCCAAGGAAGTTTTTTCAGTAACTCATCTTTGGTTTGAATGAATACCCTAATTTCGTCTCTTCTATCTAATTCTCCTATAAGTGTTTCCCGGATTTTTTGAAACTCGCTATCATCAGACTTTCTCAACCACTCTTTAATGCTTTCTCTTAATTTTTGAGATAATTGGCGACAATCTTCGGGAACCTTGCCAACATCGTTGATAGTTTCTCCCTTCCTGGCTCGAAAACACCAGTCCATGAGTAAATATTTTTTCTGCCAACTTTGATATATTTCAGGAATATTTGGTGCTGCGGGAAATCTGCCATCAGCTTCTAAAAAAGCAGAATTTCCTGCTTGGTAAATTCGCAAGTTAACTTTAAACCCTTGGTCAAAATTGCCCTTATTAATTTTTAAGAAAACCAACTTTACACCTGACATTTTTATCGCCTACCTTGTTGGAAATAAAATAAATTTTTCTATTTGCTTGAAATCACCCAAAGAGACTTCTATCCGAAATGCTTCTCCTGGCAATAAAAATAATTCTTGTATCATTCCTTCACTCTGTAATGGTGCTTGAATTTCTACTAAAGTTTCTTCTGATTCATACACATCCAGCTTAAGGTTTTCTGGCAGATAAGTTTGACTGCCAATAGGATAGACTCCTAATATTGTGCTAATTTCTTGGTTTTCGGCTGGTGCTATATCGAGAATTAAAGCTACTGTAATTTCGGCTAATTGAATTAATTTAGCTCGTTTTACGGCTTGCGATCTAAATGCTGGATTCCGTATGTTCTTACCCAAAACTTCTTCTACTGTCAGCCATGCTTCCTGAATAGCTTCAACAAAATTATTCTGGAACCATTGGCTTAAATTTATTACTTTAGGTTGTGCTACCAGTTGAGATTCAACAATACCTCCTACATCCAGCACTTCTATCCCCAGTAACTCACTCAGTTTATCCTCTTCAAACAGACTCATAATCCGGTAAAAATCTTCCTGAGAGCCTCTGAAAACAAACAAAGTGCTGCTGCTCATTTCTTCTTGTTGCGGATTTTTATCATTTTCCTTATTCATTTCTTAGTATCTCTATAGTTTCTACTTCAATCCCAAGTTTTTTCAAGTTATTTTGCATTTCAATGTCAGATATTTTATTACCTTTGACTCTGGCAATGAACATACACCTTTGTATTTCTACTTGAGGTGATTGCTGATTTTTTTTACATCCAGTATCGCGCATAAATGAGCAAACTTTAGACCAAGGTGGCAAGCGTTTTTCTTCATCTATGCCCATCATTTGTTTAATATACAGGTGTACTGTCTTTGACATATCTGCACTCATATTTTCACCCTTTTGACTAATTTCTGGATCTTTGCTCTTGAGTTCTTCTATTGTCGGCGTTTTATATTTAACCATTCTAAAAGCTTTTTCATACCTTGACAACAAACATAAACACAAACATAAATAGGAAATTTCCCGAGAAGAAAGTTGGCTTTGTTTTACTGATTTGAGTTTATTTAAAATACAGTTAATATCGAGATTCTCTCTCTGTTCTGCTTCCTGACATTCCAGGCAAGGGGGATTTGATATTTTGGTCATTTTAGCAACGCTCTTTAAGGTTGAGTAACAGACTTCACGTACAGCAGTCTATTAGGAGAGGTCTTTTTAACCTTTCCAACTTAATTCCCCAACTTGTTTTGGATTGTTGGGTTCCATGTTGGAATCAGACATTTATAGAGTGGGTATGTAGACAGCAGTTAGGCCTAACTCAGTTGTCCTTTGTTCAAAAAATTGACTTGGAGACAAGAGTATGAATTGCAAAGTCTTGATTTCACCCCTCCTCATTGGCTCGATCGCACTCGGCAACATAACTTTGGTATTAGCCGCAGTTTCAGGCGCTTCAATCGCTCGGATAGCCATTGGGTCATCCATGAATAATATGATATCCGAAATTTGTACCGATCCAGATGGGAATGAATATCCTTGTCCTTGATTGTTACTAAAATCTCAAATAAGTGCGATCGCACTTAAGTAAATCCACCTAAAAAACAGAATTACCCGATACCCGACTTCTTTAAGAATTCGGGTATCTCACCGCGCGATTCCCTACGGGATAGCTACGCTTCACGCACTTTACCTTTAATTAGCATCACCTATCTGCTTCAGACGCTGACGAGCCTTACCAATGTAAAAATCTTCATCGGGTCGATCGCACTTAGCATATTCCAGGCATTTTTTCCAAGCGATCGCAACTTCTGGATCGTTCCCCAGATTTTCATACACTTCCGCCATAATGCCATAAGTTAAACCCCGATCGATCCGTAGTTTAATAGCCTGTTGCAAATTGTCCAAAGCTTCTTCATAGCATCCTTGTTCCTTCCAAGCCCAAGCAAGGTAGGTTAACAAAGCTGCTTTGACTATTTTGTCATACTTAACTTTCTCCGTTTCCAGCAGCTTTAAACCGTGCCCGATTTTTTCAACTGATTTGCGAAAATTTTTATACTCCACGATGTGCAAACGACCCAACTTGCAGTAAGCAGCCGCCAAGCCACGGAATGCTGCATCCTGATATAGTTCCATCGCCAGATCGACCTTTCCTGCTTCTTCATGCATCAATGCTTGATTGTAGTAAGTCACTGCATTATCTGGGTTGATTTTAATAGCTAAATCGAAGTGTTTTCTCGCTTCAATTAATTCCCCAGCTTGTTTTAAATTTAACCCTCGATTGTTAGCATCCCTCGCCGCATCAAAAAAAGTCATTTCTATTTCTGGTGCTTCCGGCTGCGATCGCTTCTTGATTGCTTCTTGCATCGCCAGCTTGGATGTTTTTTTAGTAACTTTTTTCCCTTCTCCAATCACCTCTGATACTAGAGCCCACAAACCTTTTGCCAGCCTTCTCTCGACATAGCTAGGGCTATAGCCAGAAATGTTCATGTCCGCATAATCCACATCCAGCCAGCTTAGACGAATAATCTCTTTCTCCGCAAAACCCAGCGACTTGCCTTTCTTTTCCACAACCCACTTATCCAACAAGCTCAACATTTCTTCAACTTCCATTGCTTTCCCCAATCCATCTATTTTTTTGAAGTATAAAATAATTTTTGTGAGTTTTGTGAGTTTTGTGAGTTTTTTATAAGTTTTTGTGAAATTTCTTGTGAATTTTAGCCTTGTTTTGATTAAAGAACTACTGGAAAATGTGTGGAAGTAAGCAACTGTAAAAAACTATGTGTAGGTTAACCGTCCTTATTTTACCTACAAGCGATCCAGTTAGTTCAATCGTTTTCATATCTGCCACCAAGTTAGCCCAAAGTTTTCACAGTCTTACATCCATTACATTTACTAAAAGGGTGATTATGGCTCCCATAGATGAATTGAGGTTGGCACTGCAACAATATTCCGATCGCACTCCCAAAGACGAACGGTTATGTAAGCTGATTATAGCAATTTGCTCGGAATCACGGGATAATCCGCAGCGTCGAAAATTGGTCGATAGATTATTGCGGCAACTGCAACTCTTACCAAAATTGTCAAAAAGTTCTCATCCCTATTATTATGAAGCAGTTAATAAAACTTGGGAATGGTTAGAGAAGCACCTTCACGAGTTTAATCCCCGACGTTCTCCGATTCAAGCCAGTCTGACGACTTGGGTTAACACTCATCTCAGGTATCGAATTCACGATTTACATATTACCCACAATCCAAAAGTGCTTTCCTTAGATTTAGATGCTTTAGAACGCAGTCGATTTTACAATGACTATTTAGATGGTTTGGAGGTGGAAATCGAACGGATTGAGAGACAAGAAAAACAAGCTGTAGCAAGGGCGATCGTAAAATACATCGATCGAGATCCAGAATACGAACTTCGGAATTGTTATCCTCGAAACCGTCCCGACTGCAACTGTCAAATTCTTGTTCAAAGATTGTTTTTGCAGCAGTCGCCCGAAAAAATGGCAGTCATTGCCCGACAGTTAAATATCAAGACACAGACTATTTACTCTTTTTGGAAAAGGACGGGATTGTCCAAAATCCAAGGAATTGGCCGACACATTGCTCAAAAAAATTCTGATTTTATGTCGGGCTGATTGCTGATTTTCTGAATCTGGCGCCATTTATACGCCAGATTTAGAAAGGATCACGCCCTTCATTGAATTTTGTTTTTTCATAATCTACCCACACAAGGATAACCACAATGTCAGCAGAACAAACTAATCCAATGCGATTTAAGGGTGTTGCCAGCGATGGACTTTTCAAAGGCAAAGTGATTGAGGGAAAACTCGACATCAAAGTCAACGTCGAGTCGGTTACAGATCTACCCAAAGAAGAACCGAAGCCGGCACCTTTTGGTTGGGAGACAATTTTATTCGCGGTGTTTTTTTTGTTAGTTCTTAATCAAGCAGCAGGCGATCCCGGAGGCATGAGAAAATACCAAATTCCGCAAAGGTCTTCTCACCATCAGATTTTACCACAATAGGGAGAACAGGCCTCAGCTAATCGCTATTATATCCATCTCCCTGAGCGTGAGGTGGATGTAAAACCTCGATTCCCGGTAGTTTTTGTAAAGTTATGCTACAAACACTGAAACTTTGCATAAAAACTAAAACTTACTCCAGATAAATAAGTAGCGATGGAAGTTCAGCGAATTAACCCCACACTCTTTGTGAAGTTATATTACAAAACGCATAAAAACTCCGACGCACTTCAGATCGATCAATATCAGCCCACAGTTATCGAATTAATCAAGGTGCATCATGTCTAATATATCGATCGGCAATCTCAACGAGAACTATTTCTCCATCGACTTCGCAGGTAAAACTGACCCCACAGATACCTATCGTTTTAATCGGCCCAATACAGGCAGCTTTCGAGTTACCGCTGAAGGATTTAGTTCCATTGTCGGGATGCAACTCCTCGACAGTCAGGGAAAAGTCGTCAAAGACATCGAAACCAACGGCACAAATTCGGGAACTTTTAGCATAGATAATTTGGGCGCAACCAATTATGCACTCAAAATTTCTGCACCCTCCCGCGATACAAATTATCAAGTTAGTTTAACCCCAGACGGCAAAGTTGACCCGCTGACAGGTTTAGGGGTGGACTCCGGCTTTTTTGCTACAGATTCCACGGGACAAGTTGGCTTTGACTGGCTGCACGACGGCGGCAATTATCAAGGTGAAGTTGCCATTTTCAGCGTGCTGGGAATGGAGAAATTTACCCCTGGTTCTCAGGAATTTATCAAAGAAGCAGCAAGACGATCCCTGACTAATTCTACCTTTGGTCACGTAGTAATTTCTGACTCCACAGAAGGTGCAAATCCATTATTTAATGGCAGTTTAGGAGAGGCAAATTATAACCAGGGGCAGTACAGCGGGCAGAAAAAATTTGGGATGCAACCGGGAGAGGCTTTTGCGGTGATGCTGGTGCCAAATGGTACTGTGCAAGATGTGTTTAAAAATCCCGGTGCTGGCGGTGACAAACGCCCGCTGTTGTCATTATCTAGCACTAATCCAGATGATGCTTGGTTGTATGGTCAAGTAGCAGATGTCACTGGCAAGGGCAAGGCTTTTGCAATGGAAG
Organism: Microcoleus sp. BR0-C5; assembly: GCF_036705045.1. NCBI lineage: Bacteria > Bacillati > Cyanobacteriota > Cyanophyceae > Oscillatoriales > Microcoleaceae > Microcoleus > Microcoleus sp. BR0-C5. Next base: position 29,978 of record NZ_JAUBTR010000009.1, on the reverse strand, counting down.
ATCAGCGCGTCGATCAGGGTTCAGATAAAGATTACAACGATTTGGTTTTCAATTTAACAGGTGCGACGGGCAAAGCACCGGCAATAGAGAAAGCGATCGATCCAAATAAGGATTGGACTAAACTTGATGGCGGCAAGAAATTGATCGATTATGTCAAATCAAAGCAGCCGGTTGCTGTAGCGCCTCCTGTGGAAACGCCACCGATTGATCCAAAACCGCCTGTTGCAACAACGCCACCCGTAACAACGCCGCCGATTGATCCAAAACCGCCTGTGGCTGTCGCGTCTCCTGTGGAAACGCCACCTGTGGAGACAAAACCGCCGGTTGCTGTAGCGCCTCCTGTGGAAACGCCACCTGTGGAGACAAAACCGCCTGTTGCTGTCGCCCCTCCTGTGGAAACGCCGCCGATTGATCCAAAACCGCCTGTGGCTGTCGCCCCTCCTGTGGAAACGCCACCGATTGATCTAAAACCGCCTGTTGCAACAACGCCACCCGTAACAACCCCGCCTGTGGAGACAAAACCGCCGGTTGCTGTCGCCCCTCCTGTGGAAACGCCTCCTGTGGAAACAAAACCACCGGTTGCTGTAGCGCCTCCTGTGGAAACGCCTCCTGTGGAAACAAAACCACCTGTTGCTGTAGCGCCTCCTGTGGAAACGCCGCCTGTGGAGACAAAACCGCCGGTTGCTGTAGCGCCTCCTGTGGAAACGCCTCCTGTGGAAACAAAACCACCTGTTGCTGTAGCGCCTCCTGTGGA
>NZ_JAUBTR010000009.1:0-29124 GCF_036705045.1 Microcoleus sp. BR0-C5 | reverse complement strand
AACGCCGCCTGTGGAGACAACGCCACCTGTGGAGACAAAACCACCTGTTGCTGTAGCGGCACCGATTGAGACAACGCCGCCTGTGGTAATGCCGCCTGTGGCAACGCAGCCTGTTGCGACAACGCCACCTGTAGCAACGCTGCCGATCGCCCCTCCAACACCACCGGTGCAACCGCCTACGATCGCCCCGGAACCGCCTCTAGTTGGACTTGAGCCGATCGACGATATGTCGCCGCCGATCGATCCCGAACCGCCGATTGAAACAGTATTACCGATTAGTTCGCCACCAGAAAATCGCGCATTTATCGGCATTTTCGATACTGGGTTTGCGACGAACAATGCCGATTTGGATTACTCTAAAGTGACATTGGGGCGCGATCGCATTGACCAAGACAGCAATCCTTTATTTACTGCTGGCACTGGTAACGAACACGGCACATTTAGCTGGGGTTTAGTGAGTGCAATTCAAGGCAACGACAAAGGTATTGATGGCTACAACGATAAGGCGAATGTTTATCTAAGTCGGGCAATTGGTTCTGGGGAATGGGATTTAGCTTTAAATGATTTTGTGAGTGAGGCGAAGGCGCAAAAGAAAAAGAATGCGATCGCACTTCTTCCCCTCGATTTAACTCAGAAAAATGCTGATGGTAGTATTACTACTCGTTACGAGTTTACACCGAGAGAGCGGGCTGTGTTAGAAAATGCTCGTCAAAGTGGAGTGCTGTTAGTTGTAGCGGCGGGTAATGATGGCGGTGTGATGTCGGTTTTGGGTCAATCTTCTCAGGAGTTTGACAATATTATCACTGTTGGTTCGTCGGATGGATTTGGGCGATCGGATTATTCCAGCTACGGCTATGGTTTGGATATTTTAGTGCCCGGTGGTTCGAGCGACAATCCTGTTTTGTCTACGGTTGGCGATGATTTAGGTACAATGGCGGGGACTTCTGCGTCGGCGGCGATTGGGGCTGGGATGGCATCTAAGGTTTGGGAGAGTAATCCTGATTTGAATGCTACCCAAGTGATTGACATTTTGACTGGAAGTGCGATCGATTTGAAGGAGCCCGGATGGGATGAAGAAACGGGTTTTGGGGTGGTTAATTTGAATAAAGCTGTGCAATTGGCGAAGGAAACAGCGCCGCAAGCTTATATTCCAACACCTTTCTCGAATCCGACAACTTGGGGTTTAGAAGGGTTGGTGACGCCATTAGAAAGGGCGACGGAAGTTTTTGAGCATAATGGCAAATACTATGACTGGGAACAACATACGGTTCAAGATGGTGAAAATCTATCAGTAATCGCCCAATCCAGAACGGGTGATATGAATGATTGGTCACTGATTGCCAATAATCCTGATAATCAATTTGCTTCTGGCGATCCGAATTTGATTTATCCAGGGGAGACATATTGGGTTCCCAAACAGGTATCTGCACCTGTCACCCCAGATCCCAACCAAGGAGGAGAAGGAACGCCTACAGAACCGCCTGTAACATCTAATCCCGATCCCAACCAAGGAGGAGGGGGAACGCCTGTACAACCGCCAGTTAACAGTGGCTACGAGTGGGAACTTTACACAGTTAAGGAGGGAGAAAATCTTTCGACAATCGCGCAATCTAGAACGGGTAATGCCAATGATTACTTGTTGATTTCAAATTATTCACAAAACAGTATTCCCGATCCCAATTTGATTTATCCTGGTCAACAAATTTGGGTTCCAAAAGCACCGTCTACAGGCGGAACAACAGGAGGAGGGACAACAGGAGGAGGGACAACAGTAAATAATGATGGCTGGGAACTTTACACCGTTCAGTCAGGAGACAGTCTCTCTGGAATTGCTCAATCTAGGACAGGTAATCCTAATGATTACTTGCTGATTGTTAATTACCCACAGAACAATATTTCTAATCCCGATTTGATTCATTCTGGCGAGCAAATTTGGGTTCCTAAAGGAACAATACCGAGTTATGAAGTTGGAGGGGTGTTCTCTAATACGTACTCAAATAATAACTGGCTGGGAAAACCCACGAGCGATCTAATAGAGCGAGGTGGAGTCAAGATTCAATACTTTGAAAAGGGTCACATTATTTGGAATGGTGTCAATTTTGAAGCTTACAAACAAGGTAACGGTACAGGGTCAAATTCTGTATCCTTACCTCCTGGTAGCCAAGGTATTGATGTCTCAGGCTGGCAAGGTAATGTAAATTGGCAGTCAGTTAAGAACGATGGCTACTCATTTGCCTTTGTAAAAGCTACTGAGGGAACTGGATTTACCGATCAACAATTTGCTCAGAATTGGCAGGGAACCAAGAATGCTGGAGTAGTTCGCGGTGCTTATCATTATTTCCATCCCGATCTTGACCCAGTAGCACAGGCAAATCACTTCATCAATACTATTGGGACACTCGCACCAAACGACTTACCACCTGTTTTAGATTTGGAACACGCTGATAATCTAAGTGCTACTACTGTTCTGAGCAAAGCACAACAATGGCTGGATGTAGTAGAAAATGCAACCGGACGGAAGCCGATTGTCTACACTTACCCTTCTTTCTGGAAGGATAACTTAGGTAACACGCAGCAATTTTCTGATTACCCTCTGTGGATTGCAAACTATACCAGTGCTTCTGGGCCAATAGTTCCTGGTGGTTGGAAAAATTGGACATTCTGGCAATACTCGGATAGTGGTCGAGTAAATGGTATCAGTGGCAATGTAGACCTCAATAAGTTCTCTTCTAATGCCAGTTCTGGTCTTGGCAATCCTGTACCTAAATCTCAAGATGAATTTTTCCCAATAGGAACATTAGGAGAACTTTGGGGAGCTGGCAATAGTGTAAGTTCAACTAATCGCAATGATTACTACTCTTTCAACATTGACAAGCGGAGCAACTTACAAGCATTTTTTACTGGAATTGATACTAAAGCACGTCTATCCATACTGGCTGAAGGTGGACGATTGCTTAACGATATTGAGACATCTTCTGGTTCAGCTAGTTGGATTTTAGAACCTGGGAACTACCAAATCAAGGTTGAAGATACAAGTGGAGATACTGATTATAATTTCAACTTGCATCGTGTTAATTTGGTGGGAGACATCGAGAACAAAGGCTTGAATGGCTGGGGTTGGAATGATGAAGATCGCACTCATAAGGATGGAGCGAATCTCTATCGCTATCACATTAATCAGCAAAATATTCTTGAGCGAACTTACCAAGGGATAGAGCCTGGAAAAGACACCATCATAGTAATTCATGGATGGACTGACAGTAGCAATGGCACAAACATTCAAAATTTATTAGCACAGGTTGCTAATAAATATACAGATTATCAAGTTCTCGCTTTAGATTGGACTGATCCAGCAAAAGATGCACCGAATCCAGGCTCATCGAATCAAGATTACAAGAATGGTAGAGATCAGCAACCAGGTGTTCCTTGGCACGCTGCTCGTTCAATAGCTCCAGTTGCTCAATGGGCAAAGAATACACTAGAAAATCTCGGTATAGGGGCTGAAAAAATCAGTCTTTTTGGTCACAGTCTTGGCTCTTACGTTAGTGCTGAAATTGGTCATCTTTTTGGAAAAGTCAAAAATCTTGTTGCAATAGATCCGGCCTATCCTGGTCATCAGTATGATATAGATGGAAACAAAGAAGGTGATCAGAGAATAACAGAGTTTAAAGATGCAGCCGAACATTCACTAGCTTTTGTAGTGAAAGAAGATGGGGGTGGTGGTATTGCTGGAGATGGTCACACAGCAGATACAGCTAATAATTCTCTGGTGATTTCTTATGAGGGGTGGGCTAATCCAATAGATGCAGCATCTCCGCATAATACAGCCGTTGATGTTGTTGCAGATGCTTTATCACAACCAGATCGTCGATTGAAACTAGAGAATAACCTGGCTTTACCAAGCGATCTTTGGAAAGATAAGTACGGAGATTCTGGTAATTATATAAGATGGAGTGGAACTCATGAAGGTCGCGTCACAGCAACACGAAATGGCAAAATTAAGGAACTAGCCTACATTAACGGTAGTAGTTGGGGTATCGATCAAGAGACTACGACTTGGACTTAGGATTAAGTAGTTTTAGTAAAGTTTCAAAACTCAGCATTGCCTCATTTTGTATTCAGGCAATGTTGGCAGACTACGATCAGCTTCAATCCTTTGAGGTCAGAAATTTATGGAACCAATACAATATTTATGGAATCCCAACCTTTCCTGACTATTGACGACCAGCCTATATCCTTAGCCAAAGCTATTGGTTATCTTCGTAGTACGGGTGATTTTAAACCATTTCTTCTGAAAATCATCCGCCAGCATATTCTGGAAACAGAACTGCAAACCCACGATGACCTAGAGATTGACTCTAACATCATTGAACAGGCTGTCATTGACTTCCGATTCGAGAATCAACTTAACGATCCAGATGATTTTCAAGAATGGCTTAAAACTCAGCGCATTAGTTATGCGGATTTTCGTCAGCAGATTGCTGCTAGATTGAAAATAGAAAAGCTCAAAGCAGAGGTGACAGCACCAAAACTGGAGGAATACTTTAATGCCAATAAAGCATTGCTCAACCAAGTCGTTATTTCGCGTATTGTCGTTGCGGATCTAGACTTTGCGCTGAATCTCAAGCATCAAATTTTGGCAGACGGCAGTCGCTTTGAATCCTTAGCCAGAGAACATTCCCTCACGAATGACCGCTTAGTTAATGGCATCATGGAGGCAATCAGCTTGGGCCAAATTCCCAGCCAGGTACGAGAGTACATCATCCCTGCTACCCCTGGTGAGTTAATCGGGCCTCTGGAGATTGATGGGCGTTACGCTTTGCTGCGTGTCGAGCGATTTCTACCCGCTATCTTAGAGGGTTCGCTGAAACGGGAACTGCAAGACCAACTATTTGAGCAATGGTTGGAGGATAAGGCACAGAAATTGACTATCAAGATGCACGTTGAATAATTCCCCCTGATATCCCATTTTGATCGAAATGTGCGATCGCCCATAATTCATCAATCATGGCGAGATCCCTTCCTAAATCAGCGTTAATCTGCGTCCATCTGCGGTCAAAAAAGATCGATCGCCCTTTCTAATAATTCAGAAGGGCGATCGCCCTTTAACTTCCAACCTCAAGAGTAAAGATTTATTCATTCTCATCAACATTATCAAAGATATCTTCGATGTCCCGTGCCCCGTGAATCACGCGCAAAATTTCCACCCCTGAGTCTATGAGACGGTAGAAAATCAGATATCTTCTAAAACCTTTAATAGCTTGTTGTCGCACATCGATTAAATTTGGATGAGAAAATTGACAGCGTTTTCCCATTTTTGGCGTTTGTGCCAATTGTTTAAAAGTTTCTTCCGCCGCGACAAGAAAGCGATCGGAAGCATCCATGTTATCTTCCGCAATGTAAGTTGCTAATTCAATCAAATCACGGATAACTTGCGGACGTTTTTGGATCGAGGTCATTTTTATTCCTGCAACCCCTGCTGCTGGGAAATACGAGATCGCACAGCTTGACGAATCTCCATCCAATTTTCCTCAGTCATCGCTGTAGGATTTCCAGATTCCAAACCCTCTAATAACATCGCTTCCAAACGTTCTGAAGCTTTACGTTTTTGGTCTTGGCGAATTAACTCACGAAAATACTCGCTAGCTGTACTGTAACCACCTTGAGCTACCTGTGCTTCTATATAAGTTCGCATTGAGTCAGGTAGAGAAATATTCATGCTTGTCACGGGTATTACTTACCTCATTTAACTCGTTATTTTTAATATGGCAGATTTTGCCATCTTTTGTCAAGTCTCACAACCAGTAATTTTTTAATAAGAAATTGGGAAGAGCGAGATCCCTTTTTTACCCAGACTCAGAAACGATCTCGCCCATAATTCATCAATCATGGCGAGATCCCTTTTTGCATCCGCGTTAATCAGCGTCCATCTGCGGTAAAAAAAGAGCGATCGCCCTTAATCAGCTAGATTCAGAAGGGCGATCGCCCTTTTTCTACTATCCGAAAAGGGCGATCGCCCATAATTCATCAAAAGATCGATCGCCCTTCCTACATCAGCGTTAATCTGCGTCCATCTGCGGTCAAAAAAGATCGATCGCCCTTTCTAATAATTCAGAAGGGCGATCGCTCAACTATTACCTATAATTCCAATCAATCCCTCTTTCAAAGACTGAATATCTACATCTTGAAGCCTTCCCAATTTTTTGAGTATCAGTTGCTTCTCAATTGTCGTAATAACAGGCTTAATCATAGAAGCTTTTAAAAGCCCAGCCGATCGCCAATCTGTGATAATAATATCACCGACTTTCGGGCTACTGCTAACTTGGCTAGTTATACCCATAAGAATGCGATCGGGATATTCTGCATTATAAACGTCAGAACTAATAACAACTGCTGGACGTTTTTTAGTGGTAGTTTGATCGGTAAAAGGAAACGGAACTAAAACCACATCACCAAAATTATAACTCGTCATACTCCGCGTCCTCTGGGTTATCCCAAATTTTAGCAAAAGCTGCTTCTGAGAGTTTAGTTGCAGTATAAACGAGAAGACGATCTTCACTTCGCGTTAAAAGGAAATCGATAAAATCTTCTAATACCGTAATTTTATCGGGTGGTAAACTACGGATTTTTTCCATCAGCTTTGTTTCCGGGTTTTGGGCGATACTCATGTTATCTCTCACTTCTTAATGTTAAATCAGCATACATTGTAAAAATACTAGGAAACTTCAGGAAGTTATTGGGGTTACAAACTGTTTTTAGTAAGCCACTATTTATATGATAACATACATTGGTAAAAAGTTCCCAAAAACTAGCAACTATTAATAACACGATATTCACCCCAAAACTATGAAAAAAATCATCATTGGCATCATGGGCCCTGGCGAAAGTGCCACATCAACCGACTTAGAAAACGCCTATCAACTCGGACAACTCATCGCCGAAGCAGGATGGATATTGCTAACTGGCGGCAGAAATGTCGGTGTGATGGATGCCGCCAGTAAAGGTGCAAAATCAGCTAACGGTTTAACAATTGGCATCCTTCCGGGAAATGACACTCGCGGCATTTCTGAAGCTGTAGATATTGCCATTGTCACCGATATGGGAAACGCCAGAAATAACATTAATATTCTTTCTTCAGATGTCATAATTGCCTGCGGTATCGGCACGGGCACAGTTTCGGAAATTGCCCTCGCTCTCAAAGCTAACAAGCAAGTTATCTTGTTAAATGACAGCGCCGAAAGTCAACTTTTTTTTAAAGGTTTAGCACAAATTAACATCTTTGTGGTAAACAATGCTGTAGAGGCTATGAATCAAGCTCGCGAAATCCTAGTAAATCCAAGATGAAATCCAAGATGAGAGTAAGCAAATTCAACTTTTGTGCGATCGCAATTTTCCTAACTCTGGGGATTTTCGGCAGTACCAAAGCAGACGGAGGAATTGCACGGTTAAGTTTCAGCAACCAATCCACTCAAACTTTAGCACAAACTCTCCCTCCACCTCCTGCCACACAGCCTGTTACCGAACAAGAAGCGCCACCTATTCGCAGCGAATCCGTGCCGGATCAAATAGCTTTAGCAACCCATTTGCAGACAATCAAAGCTAGACTCTACGGTGCTTACTGGTGTCCTAACTGTCACACGCAACAAGAACTTTTCGGCAAAGAAGCATTTACCGCCATTACTTACATTGAGTGCGATCCCAGAGGCAAAGATGCTCAACCCGATTTGTGCAAAGCTGCCAATATTAAAGCTTATCCCACTTGGGAAATTCGGGGTAAATATTACACGGGCAGGCAATCTTTGGAAAAACTGGCTATTTTATCCGGTTATAAAGGCAGCAGCAATTTTGGGCCACAACTTCCCTCTCCTTAAATATATCTAAATTAGTTCGCGATCGCACTCCCCCACTCAGAGACCGGGTTTTTGAACCGAGATTGACGGTTTTCAGCAATTATTTTGGTTAAAAACCCGGTTTCTCGCCACCCGTGCGTCCATGACTATAAATGTAAGGTGCTTATGGCGCACCTAAAATTATGATTTTTATGAATCCAATTTCTGAATAATATGAATTGACGTGACCGTGAGCTGGTTATTTAATTGTAATTAGGCGGACAGATATATGTCAATTCCAGACTAGCAGTTATTCAGGAGACTGAAGCGATGCAGTTACAATTTAGCAATAAACAAATAATCTGGACCAGTTTGCTATGCTTTTCGGCAATTGCATTTCCCCTAACGAGCCAAGCTATAACAGTACAAGAAGTACCGAATCCCCGTCAAGTAAATAACACTTGGGTAACGGACAAGGCAAACATTCTTAGCGACAGCACCGAAACTCAGCTAAATCAAATGATTTCGGATTTAGAGGCTAAAAATGGCTCAGAAATCGCTGTTGTGACAGTTCCTGATACTAAGCCATCGGCGACACCAAAAGCATTTGCTACAGAATTATTTAACTTTTGGGGGATTGGCAAAAAAGGTAAAAATAACGGAGTTTTATTGTTGATTTCGTCGGGTGAACGCCGCGTTCAAATTGAAACAGGTTCGGGCATTCAAAGCATTTTACCCGATGCACAGGTAGTGGGAATTATTAAAACCGAAATTACGCCCCGATTTAAACAGCAGGACTTTAACGGGGGCACATTAGCAGGGACAAAGGCGTTAGTAAATGTTTTACAAACTCCTATGGTAAATGCTCAATCTCAAATCACGCTGCCTTTGGCTCCGATCGTACCATCTCAAGAGGTGAAACCGTTACCAATACCTAGTCAATCGCCAGTTATTAGCAATAGTACATCCACAGGTGAAGATTCATCGAATCTAATCTATGGCTTACTTGGGTTGTTATTCATAGCATTCATAGCATTTATACCTTGCTTCATTATCTTCAGGATATTTCGCAGCTTATTTTCTCGGATATCTCGTTACCGCCACCGCCGTTATCCGCGCAATTACAGCAGTAACAATGGCAACTACGGCAGTCACACTCCCAATTACAGCAGTAACAATCGCAATTACAGCATTAACAGCCACAACTATTACGGTGGGGGTGGCGACTACAGCAGTAACAGTAGCAGCGATGATTGCGGTGGCTACTACACCAGTAATAGCAGCGACTACAGTATTAGCAACAGCGACTGCGGGGGTAGCTTTGGCGGTGGCGACTCCAGCGGTGGCGGTGCCGGTGGCGACTACAGCAGTAGCAGCAGCGACTGCGGGGGTAGCTTTGGCGGTGGCGACTCCAGCGGTGGCGGTGCCGGTGGCGACTACAGCAGTAGCAGTAGCGATTATTGCGGTGGCGGCGACTACAGCAGTAGCAGTAGCAGTAGCGACTACAGCAGTAGCGACTACAGCAGCAGCAGTAGCAGTAGCGACTCTAGTAGTGGGGGTGGCGGTGGGGATTGGTAATTCGGGAAGGGAGGCAGAAACCGAGTTTTTTTAACAGGAATTAGTCCCCCTCTGCGGGGACTAAAGTTTGTATAGTTGCGGTTGAAACGGCCGAATAATCGAGGGGTAGCTAACTAAAATACTCTTCAACTATTTTCAAAATCCGCGAGGCGGCTAAACCGTCCCCAAAGGGATTGATTGCCATTGCCATTGCGTTGTATGCTTCGGAATTGCTGAGCAACTCTACCGCTGCTGCTGTAATTATATCAGAATTAGTACCAACCAGTTTAGCAGTACCAGCGGAAATTGCCTCTGGTCTTTCTGTGGTTTCTCGTAATACTAAAACTGGCTTGCCCAAACTCGGTGCTTCCTCTTGCAAGCCGCCGGAATCTGTGAGGATTAAATGACATCTCTGAATTGCTCCTACTAATTCTGCGTAATCCAAGGGTTCTGTTAAAAAGACTCTTGGATGGTCGCCCAAAAGAGCTTGCAAAGGTTCTCTGACTGTGGGATTTCGATGTAGAGGTAAGAGCAAGGCTGTATCGGGAAACTTATCTAAGATTTGGATAAATGCGTGAGCAATTCCTGCTAATGGTTCTCCCCAATTTTCGCGGCGGTGAACTGTTGCTAAGATAGTACGATATTTGCTCCACTCTAAGTTAGGAATGTTGCATTCTGGTTGGCGTTTTGCGACTGAAAGCAAAGCATCGATTACTGTGTTGCCTGTACGGTGAATTTCTCCCAAAACGCCCGATCGCCCTAAATTCTCTTGAGCCAGCTCTGTCGGGGCAAAATGCAGCCTTGTGAGCTGAGATATCAACCGTCGGTTAGCCTCTTCTGGGTAAGGATTGAACACGTCGTCTGTCCGCAATCCGGCTTCTACGTGACCTACGGGTATTTTCTGGTAAAATGCAGCCAAAGCAGCGGCAAACGCTGTCGTTGTATCGCCCTGAACTAAGACGATTTCGGGCTGCAATTCTTTAAACAAGGCTTCCAAACCCTGCAAACTCCGGGATGTAATATCTGTCAAGGTTTGCTGGTGCTGCATAATTGCTAAATCCCGATCGGCTTTTAGATCGAACATTCGCATTACTTGCTCGACCATTTCTCGGTGCTGACCGGTTAAAATTACTTGCGTGTCAAAGGTTGGAGAACTTTTGAACTGTTGAATTACTGGGGCTAGTTTAATCGCTTCCGGGCGAGTTCCTAAGACGATGCAAACGCGGTGTGTGGCTTCGGGCATGGTAAAATTGGGTAGTTGAGATTTGCGAGGCTCTTAAAGGCTGAAGATTTTAGAGCTGGTTTGAATCGTTGGTTAACAAGATTTATTTTTTTATGAACCGCAGAGGGCGCAGAGGGCGCTGAGGAGGGAGAGAAGAGAGAGAAAGTGGTTTGACGTTGGGTGGGGGCGGGTTTTTGAGATGGTGAGTTTTAGCCAATTATTGTCGGTGAAACCCGCCCCTACAGGATTATTGATATTAGTACATTTTTGTTAATTGCTTATGCCCTATCGGTACATTTTATTTTACAAACCCTATGATGTTTTAACTCAATTCACTGACAACTCAGGGGAAGCTAAACGCAGCACTCTCAAAGATTATATTCCTATTCCTAACATTTATGCAGTGGGAAGGCTCGATCGCGATAGTGAAGGTTTGTTACTGTTAACCGATGATGGACAAATGCAGCATCGCCTCAGTGACCCGAAATTCGCTCATCCCCGCACTTACTGGGTGCAAGTGGAACGGATTCCCGATGCAAGTGCGATCGCTGCTTTGCAGACAGGTGTCACAATTCAAGATTATCGGACTCGATCGGCAAAAGTGCAATTATTGTTAGAAGAACCCGCTTTGCCGCCCCGCGAACCGCCGATTCGATTTCGCAAAAACATTCCGACAGCATGGCTGGAAATCACTCTCACAGAAGGCCGGAACCGCCAAGTGCGCCGGATGACCGCAGCAGTAGGGTTTCCGACGCTGCGGCTAGTCAGATGTGCGATGGGGCATTTGCGCCTCGAAGGCCTCAAACCCGGTGAATGGCGCGAACTAACTCAAGCCGATTTGAGGTTTTAGATTTTAGATTGGGGAATTACAGTCAACAGTCTTGACGGTTAGGAATGAGAATTAAATAACTTCCACAAGTTTGTGGGATGGGCCTCCCGCCCGTCCAAAAAGGACGGGCGGGACGCCCATCCCACAATAACAATTAAAATTGTAAGTTATTTAATTCGCGCTCCTTATGACATTCTTGATAGTTGAAACTATGACTGTGGCTGCATTTTCCTTCTTCCTTCTTCCTTCTTCCTTCTTCCTTCTTCCTTCTTCCTTCTGCTTACTTTCGAGGAGGCAAAATAAAACTCTCGTTTCCATCCTGATCTTTTTGCACCTGAGCTCCCAACTTGACAAGAGCTTGTCTCGCCCTTTGACGCACCAACTTATCAGTTGTTTGACCATAAACTGTGCTCCAAGCAGTAAACCGCACCGGCACGCTATCGGGATCTCGGCGCAAAAACTCAGCAGTTGCTCGAAACCTCGGCGCCAATGAAGCTCCTTCTGGGGTTCCTTCCACCCAATCAGCGGCCATTTCGTGGGAGCGAATTGACTCGGGAATATCCCCCAACAGCAGCAACTCATCAATACCTTTCGTTCGCCACACTATCCACGATTGGGAATGAAGTTGGGGCGAAAGGGCAAGGGCGCTAGTACCACGCTCTATAAAGTTAACAGCAGTTTCAGGGTTTCCTTGATAAAAAGAAATAGCTGTGGAGAGAAACAGGTAGATGTCAGCCCACCGCGGGTCGCGCTGCGTAACTATGTCAAAATAATCTTGGCTCAGATTGTAGCCCGTCACATCTCGCGCTTCGTCGTCGCCAAAATACTGCAAAAATTTGAGAAATGTCCAATCTGCAATTAAATTATCAAATCCAAAACTAGGGATAGTTTTGAGCATTCTCAGCCGCAGGGCTTCTTGCTGCGCTTCTTGCTGTGCGGCTTGCTTGAAACTGGCAGCAGACATTCCAGAGAGCGGCTTTTGCCCCTGAACGCCAACTGGAGACATTCCGCCCAACTGCCCGCTAGACTGCATGGCGACGACGCCCGCCAGCGCTGCTAGACCGATAACTCCATTAATGAGCAGGCTCAACCACTTACGCGAAAATTGTTCGATTTTAGCTTCCACGGCACTTTATAAATCCAAGTTTTAAATTAAGTTTATTGAAAGAGAGTAATAATTGGTTGGCGATCGACTATGAATCTCGTTAGACTGTCCAAAGGGATGGTGGAGCCTCCACACAATAGTTTAAGTAGTAGTGTGAGATTTTTTAGCAATATAAAATCTCAAATCAAAAATCTAAAATCGAATTGAGCCAAATTCAATGAATCAAGCCCGCAAACGCTTTTCTAAATTACAGGCAGCCCTGTTCAGTGGGGCGATGGCAACAACTGCTTCGATATCTTTGCTCGTTCCCGGCCTGAGTCAATCAGTCCGCGCTGAGCTTCAAGATAGCCCCAAAGCTGTCTTAGATGAAGCTTGGCAAATTGTGAACCGAGACTATGTTGATGGCAGCTTTAACAAGATTGACTGGCAAGTAACCCGCCAAGAACTGCTGAGCAAAAATTATACCTCTCGCGAAGCTGCCTACACCGCCCTCCGCAAAGCCCTAGAGAAATTAAACGACCCCTACACCCGCTTCATGGACCCGAAGCAGTACGAAGCGCTGACGAATCAAACCTCTGGGGAACTGACAGGGGTGGGGATGAGGCTGGAAGAAGACGAGAAAACGAAAGCGATTAGGGTAGTCGAGCCGATGGAAAATTCCCCGGCCCTGAAGGCAGGGATTCTAGCGGGCGATACGATTTTGGTGATTGACGGCAAAACTACCAAAGGCATGACTGTCTCGGATGCGGCTCAGGTAATTCGGGGCGACGAAGGTACGAAAGTCACGCTGCGGATTGCTCGTGAGGGCAAAAGCGAATTTGACATCACTCTGACTAGGGCGAGAATTGAGGTAGCCGCGGTTCGCTACAGCCTCAAGAATGAAGGCGGTAAGAATGTCGGTTACATCCGTTTGCAAGAGTTTAGCTCGCACGCGGGCGAACAAATGGAGGCGGCGATTAAAAAGCTCTCGGATCAAAAAGCTGACGCTTTTGTGTTGGATTTGCGGGGGAATCCCGGCGGGTTGCTGCGAGTGAGCATTGATATCGCTCGGATGTGGATGGATACAGGGGCGATCGTCCGCACAGTCGATCGCGCGGGCGATTCTCAGGAAATGAAGGCAAATCGCACTGCGCTCACTGACAAGCCTTTGGTGGTGCTCGTGGACGATAACTCGGCCAGCGCCAGCGAGATTTTGGCCGGTGCTCTGAAGGATAACAAGCGCGCAACTGTGATGGGCGGCCAAACTTTTGGCAAAGCTTTGGTGCAGTCGGTGCATTCTTTGGCTGACGGTTCGGGATTGGCTGTGACGATCGCTCACTACTATACTCCCAACGGTACGGATATCAGCCACAAGGGCGTTACTCCCGATGTTAAGGTGGAAATCACCGACGAACAAAAGCTGAAATTAGCTAACAAACCGAAGTTGGTTGCTACTAAAGACGATCCTGTTTACGCGCAGGCGATCGCACTTTTGCGAACTACCGCTTCGTCTCCCCGTCCCGTTGCTGGTAATGAGGCTCTTGTTCCTCAGAAGTAGTTGAAATTAGCACTTATTAACAATTAGCTTTAAGATGAAACCCGCGCCGGCGGGTTTTGTTTTTATGATTATTGTTATGAGTTATTAAGTGAATTTACGTGAGGAAACGTAAGATACAGATGGTTGAAAAGCTGGCTCTATAAGCATTATTCCTTTTTCCTTCTACTTAATTTATTGATTAATTGATATCCTGATTAAAGCAAATTAGTGGGATGAGGATTTTTTAACCGCAGATGTCAGCAGATGAACACACATGCACGCTGATGGGATTTCTGAAGAGTTTCAGCTCTGACTTAATTAGTCATTCATGCGCCGGATAAACTCTAAGGGCAAACCGTCTGTATCGGCAATAAAAGCTACTTCGTAAACATTTTGCCCGATCGCCTGTTGAGTCGGTTCTAATAAAACTTTCAAAGCTTGAAACTGGTTTGGTTGGTATGAAGCAGCTTCCTCAAACCGCTGTTTCAGAGACTGCAACCAACTAGGCAAGTCAGTTGTCGCGTCAGTTAAATCGAAAGATAAATGATAATATCCAACATAATGCTCGTCTCCGAAAGCATCCGGTGCGGGTTTTGGTTCCGGGATTTGAATTAGTTCGATGCGTCCGTTGAGACCTTCCATCCAACAGGCTAGGGTGTAACCTGTGGTAAAGCGATCGCTCACAGTAAATCCCAAATGTTCATAAAAGGCGATCGCCCGGTGAATGTTAGCAGTGCGAATGGAGGCGTGGTGCATTCGATTTTGTCAGTTGACTGTTGACTGTTGACTGTTGACTGTTGACTGTTGACTGTTGACTGTTGGCAGTTCTTAGCTACCACTAATCAACTAATGACTAATGACTAATGACTACTGACTATTCAAACAATCGAAAATAGGGATATCTAATCGGAACTCCCGGCTCTTTTTCCAAATCAAAATTAATCACTTCCCAGCAAGGGTCCTCTTGAGGATCGGGGCTAAAATCCACAGGCAAACCGTACAACCTGGGCCGGGGCGATTCCGACTGGCCGCGCCAAGGCGTGCTGCGTTCCAAATAACCGCTGATTAAGTCCCGATAGCGTTGGGCAACGATCACGCGAGTTGCTCGGTAGCCTTGAGTATAGAGTCGATCGAGCGCTTCGTGAATTTCAAACCGAATCCCGTCCGGGTGCGTGTGCTGGCGATACCATTCATTCTCCCAGCGGCGCCAGTGCCGCCCAGACTGAAGGTGAACCAGTTCCCCCGTTTTTGGATCTGCCTCAAATGCCCCGTGACGCGGACACAAATAGGTATCCGTGAGCGTTAGAGCCGGAATTGTTTGGCGACAGTGGGGACACTGAATTTCCGGGCCAAACATCGGGTATTGCAAGGCAACTTCAATCATTTATTTGCGTCCCAGCATATTTTCTCTGCAAAAGTGCCAAATACTTTTATTATATCCCGTATCAAGAACCAGCTAATCTGCTAGAAGTATAACGATCGACCAACTAATGAGCAATCTCAACGAACCTCTGTCTGCACTTCCTTCCTATTGGCCCAGGCCTGATCTATCCCAAGCGGCTTTTGTCGCTGAAGGCGCTATTGTCATCGGCAGGGTAGAGGTGGCAGCGGGCGCTAGTATCTGGTACGGGGCGGTGGTGCGGGCGGATATAGAGCGAATTGCGATCGGCTCAAGTACCAATATCCAAGATGGAGCAATTCTGCACGGCGATCCGGGGAAACCGACTGTTTTGGAAGATTTCGTCACAGTCGGACACCGAGCCGTGATTCACTCAGCTTACATTGAACGGGGCTGCCTGATCGGGATTGGGGCGATCGTCCTGGACGGAGTGAGGGTTGGCAGAGGCTCTATCGTCGGTGCAGGGGCGGTTGTCACCAAGGACGTTCCCCCTCACACGCTAGTCGCGGGAGTGCCTGCCAAACGCCTGCGGGATGTCTCTGAGGAAGAAGCAGCCGAGTTGGTGGAACACGCTAAGCGTTACGAAAAGTTGGCTTTGGTTCACGCGGGGAAAGGTTCTGAGTTGGGATTTGGTGAGTTGATAGAATAAGATTTTCAGCAAAAAACTATTAGTTTCCAATGGCTTACACCGCGCAAAAAATCCTAACTTTTGAAACATTCCTCGATCGATATTGTGACAACTTCCGCTACGAGCTCGCTGACGGAGAATTAGTTGACAGGGAACCCACAGGCCCACACGAAACCGTCAGCGGTAAACTAGCAACTCAAATTGGCATCGCCATCGCAGCCGAAAAACTACCTTGGTTCATTCCCCGGACTTGTTTGATCCGTCCATTTTCAGATGCAGCTACTGCTCGCCGTCCCGATATTGTCGTATTAGATGAAACCGCTCTTGTCAGCGAACCTCTCTGGGAAAGAGAACCTGTGATTACCCTGGGACGATCTATTAAATTGGTGGTAGAAGTCGTCAGCACTAACTGGGAAACAGATTACGCGCGAAAAGTTGAAGAATATGCTCTTTTAGGAATTCCAGAATATTGGATAGTTGATTATCGCGGATTGGGGGGTGTGGCTTTTATAGGTAAACCAAAACAACCTACTATCACCGTTTGTGAACTGATTGAGGAAGATTATACCAAGCAACACTTTCGCTTCGGTCAACCGATAATTTCTCCTCTGTTAAAAAGCTTGCAACTTCGCTTAGATGATATTCTTCCCCGATAAAGTGGGGTGTAAAACTAGATATAGGAATTACGCACGGGGAGTCAGGGTTTGGACACTTCGACGGAGTTTATTCGGATTCATCTATCATCGGTTTTTGGGCAGCGTGTCGCACAAAAATAATCTGAACTCTATCATCAACAATCGTAAACAGAATCCGATAGGCATTTCGTCCCTTGCCGTAAACAAGTTGTCGTATTTCTTCGTCAAAAAAACTATTCTCAAACGCGAAGGAACAACGAGAAGGCATATTTTCTAGCGATAAGATAGCTTTGTACAAGCCTTCTAACCAATTTCTAGCCTTCTGAGAAGAATGATTACTCAACCAAAAATAAGATTCCTCGATCGCTTTTTGCGCTGCGGGTTGGATAATGACCTGATATTTCTGATTCATCGCTAACTGTCTAGCTTATCAAACAGTTGATTGAAAAAATCCTCCGCTTTTTGCCCTTCCCCTCGATCCATTTGTGCCAAACCCAGTTTAATTCCCTTTAAAGTCTCTAATAACTCAACCGCATCTAAAAGTTTCTGATAGGATTCAGCATCCTGAATAACTAACTCTGCTTTTCCGTTGACAGTTAGAACTAAAGGATGTTTTGTTTGTTTGAGTCGCTGCACAAACTCAGTCGTATTACGTTTAAAATCGGTGAGAGAATGTATGTCTCTTGAAAGGTTAATCATAATGATAACATGAAATTCGCATCTAATTAAATGTTAAACCATACCTGCGGAGTTTGTCAATCTAAGCTTAGGTGATATTCTGCCCCGATAAAGTGGCTTGCTGCAATCTAAAATCTAAAATCTAAATCAGAAACCGCGTTTTTTGCGTAAGTCCTATATATACTATTAAGTCTCTGCCGGAATTCCGCCGATCGCCCTGCCCACTAACATCTATCATGAACGATCGCACATCCAATCCAAACATCCCCCCGCACACCTGGAAACGTCCCATCGGCCTCGGTTGGGAGAATCCCTATACAGTACGCTACGCAAGCAATCTCGACGATGGCCCCTGGCACGGAATGCCTCTGGGCGGGTTCGGTGCCGGCTGCATCGGGCGATCGTCCCGCGGCGACTTCAACCTCTGGCATATTGACGGCGGCGAACACATTTTTCGCAGTTTGCCCGCTTGTCAGTTCAGCGTTTTTGAAGAAACTCAAGGCAAGAAACAAGCTTTTGCACTGTCCACTGAACCGCCTACCGATGGCAGTTTATCGAGTTGGGAATGGTATCCATCGGAAGGAAGAAGGAAGAAGGAAGAAGGAAGAAGGGAAGAAGAAGAAAAAACCGGGGAAGAGTATAATTCTTCGGGGAGTTATCATGCTTTGTATCCCCGCAGTTGGTTTGTTTACGAAAATGTGTTTAATGCTCAATTAAGCTGCGAGCAATTTTCGCCGATTTTGCCGAACAATTATCAGGAAAGCAGTTACCCAGTTGCCATGTTTGAATGGGTGGCGCACAATCCTACAGATGCGCCGATTACTCTCAGCATCATGCTGACTTGGGAGAATATTGTCGGTTGGTTTACTAATGCCAACAAGTCGCCGAAAGTGATGGTGCGAGATGATGGTAGTCCATTTTATGACTATCAACCCCGGTGGGGAGAAAGTGCCGGAAATTTGAATTTGTTGGTGGAAGATTTTCACCGAATCGGTTGCGTGATGACGCGCTTGACTGCTGATGAGGAGCCGCAAGAGGGGGATGGACAATGGGCGATCGCAACTATTACTAATCCGGCCGTAGAAGTATTCTATCAAACTCGTTGGAACCCGGCGGGGAATGGCGAGGATATTTGGCGCAACTTTTCTGCTGAAGGTTTCTTGTTGGATGACAAAGACGAGACAGCCGCAGCAGCAGGAGAACAGTTGGCTTGTGCGCTAGCAGTTCGCTTTACTATTCGACCGGGAAAAACTCGCAAAATCCCCTTTATTATAGCTTGGGATTTGCCCGTTACTGAGTTTGCATCGGGAGTTTGGTACTACCGCCGCTATACAGATTTCTTCGGCCGCAACGGCAAAAATGCTTGGCCGATTATTCGCACTGCAATGAAGCATTCTGATACTTGGCGCGAAAATATTGAAGCTTGGCAAAAACCTATTTTAGAACGGAAAGATTTGTCATATAGTTTTAAAATGGCATTGTTTAATGAGTTATACGCCCTGACTGACGGCGGTACTCTTTGGAGTGCGGCTGACGAACGCGATCCAAAGGGTCAATTTGCTGTTTTGGAGTGCATTGATTACCGCTGGTACGAAAGTTTGGACGTGCGGCTTTACGGTTCTTTTGCTTTGTTGATGCTGTGGCCGGATTTGGAAAAGTCGGTGGTTTTAGCGTTCGCTAGGGCAATTTCTGCAGGAGACGATACGCCGAGAATTATTGGCTGGAATCAAGCTTCGGCTATTAGAAAAGCTGTCGGTGCGACGCCGCACGATTTGGGTGCTCCTAACGAACACCCTTGGGAGAAAACGAATTATACCAGCTATCAAGATTGCAATTTGTGGAAGGATTTGCCTTGCGATTTTGTGTTGCAAGTTTATCGTGACTTTTTGTTGACTGGCGGCACAGATTGTGAGTTTCTGGAAGAGTGTTGGCCGGCAATTGTTGAGGCTTTGGCTTATCTGAAAACTTTTGATGAGGATGGGGACGGAATTCCTGAGAATTCGGGTGCACCGGATCAGACGTTTGATGATTGGCAAATGCGGGGGATTAGTGCGTATTGCGGGGGTTTGTGGTTGGCGGCCCTGGAGGCTGCGATCGCGATCGGCGAAATCTTGGAAGATGCAGCACCGGAGATAATTCCTAACCCTCAAGCAAAGATAGCATTATATCACAGTTGGCTGCTACAAGCAAGACCGAGCTATCAAGAAAAACTGTGGAACGGTCAATATTACCGTTTAGACAGCGAGAGTAACTCGGAAGTGGTGATGGCAGACCAACTGTGCGGTCAATTTTACGCGAAACTGTTAGGATTACCGGATATTGTGCCGCCGGAATGTGCAGTCAGCGCTTTAGAAACTGTGTACGATTCTTGCTTTTTGAAGTTCAACGATGGCGAGTTCGGTGCGGCAAATGGGGTGATGCTGAACGGTTCGCCGGAAAATCCCAATGCAACTCATCCTTTGGAAGTTTGGACGGGGATTAATTTTGGGTTGGCTGCTTTTTTGGTACAGATGGGAATGGAGGAGAAAGCTTTTAAATTGACGGATGCTGTAGTGAAGCAGATTTATGAAAATGGGTTGCAGTTTCGCACGCCGGAAGCGATTACGGCGGGGGGAACTTTTCGGGCGAGTCACTATTTGCGGGCGATGGCAATTTGGGCGATTTACGGGGTGTTGACCAATTTTAAATAGGGGAAAAGGTATATTAAGGTGTCGCGCATTTAAATTGTATATTCAGGGCGGGCGGGACACCCCACAAGACTTTGATTCTTTTTTGACATACAATTTAAATGCCGCAACAGCTTAGCTGGTGAATCCAACTAAAATTTAAAAAATTTAAGCCTTCAACCCCATTTTTAGCAATGAAAACGGTTAATTCAACTCTCAATAAAATTGACCGTAATTTTTTTTTCGCCTTCAAGGAAGACATTAATCTTTTATGCTCAAATTTTAGCCTAGCTCAAGTTTGAGCATGAAATAGCCCTGGGATGCGAGGGGGAGAGAACTCGGCTATAAACGAGAAATTCAAAGGGTTTGAGGTGATTGTTGACACCAATGCAGTCCGCACCTTACCTGTATATAATGAGGAGCGATCGCCAATTTCAAGATAAAATAAAAAAATGTCAAATCCCTTGCTTTCCCTCAACTACGAACCCGCCATCGAATCCCTCGGTGGCGACTATTTTGATGAAGTCCCTGCGGCCGATTTTCCTCAGCATATTCTCCGCTTCCGCAACGACAAATTATTGCCGATATTGGGTTTAGACCCCGCACAAGTAACCGACCAACATTTTATCGAAGCGTTCGGCGAATTTCACTGCGTCCGCCCCTTTCTCGCACTCCGTTACCACGGCTATCAATTCAACCAATATAACCCCAATTTAGGTGATGGTAGAGGCTTCTTATACGGCCAAGTTCGCGGTACTGACGGCAGACTTTACGACTTCGGTACTAAAGGTTCCGGCCGCACTCCCTACTCGCGGGGCGGTGATGGTAGACTCACTCTCAAAGGGGGAATTCGCGAAGTTTTAGCCGCCGAAGCTTTGCACCGGTTGGGAGTTAGAACATCTCGCTGTTTTAGTTTAGTTGAAACTGGGGATGCTTTGTGGCGGGGCGATGAACCATCACCCACCAGATCGTCCGTAATGGTGCGTTTCAGTCATTCTCACATCCGGTTTGGAACTTTTGAAAGATTGCACTATATCCGCCGCCCGGATTTAACTAAAAAACTTTTAGATTTTGTTATTGAATATTACTATCCACAACTGCATTTAGAAGCAAGTAATTCCGGGGTTTCGCCTGCCGAAAAATATGCGCTATTTTATGCAGATTTAGTCAAGCGAGTAGCTGAATTAGTCGCTCAGTGGATGGCAGCAGGATTTTGCCAGGCCGTGCTTAATACTGATAATATGTCAATTACAGGAGAAAGTTTCGATTACGGGCCTTTCGCTTTTATCCCAACTTACAAGCCGGAATTTACAGCAGCTTATTTTGACTATTCGGGTCTTTATTGTTACGGCAATCAACCGTTGATTTGTAGGGACAATTTAGAGAAGCTCCAGGAACCGCTAGCAGCGGCGATTCCTCAAGCTGATATGGATGCGGGTTTGGCAAAGTTTGGCGATTATTATAATGCAGCTTATCGGCAGTTGATGCTAAATAGATTGGGATTTGAGGATTTGCCCGAGGCGGAGGGAGATGAGTTGTTGAAGGTGACAATTAAAATGCTGGCGGAGTCTCAAGTAGCCTATCACGATTTCTTTTGGGAATTGCGAAGACAGTTCTCTGGCACTTGGCGAGATGATGCTAGTCTAATTTTTGCTGAGGCGGAACCGGCGGACTTGATAGCACCTTGGCGACAGTTTTATTATCACGTTTTGCAAAGTTTGTCTGCGGATGATATGGATAAAATGGCGGACTGTTTGCGGAGGCACAATCCCGAACAATCGCTGTTGAGACCGACGATTGAGGCTGTTTGGGAACCGATAGCTATTGATGATAATTGGGAACCGTTTTATGAGTTGGTTAAACGACTTCAAGATCCAGAAAATTGATTGATAATAGCTTGAATTAATAGCGCGTAAGGGCTGGTTCACCTGCATTTTCTGTTGGTATTAAAGATTAGCGTGAACCAGCCCCGGAGCAATCTGAGATTATAAAATATTGACCGATAAAAATATAACATCGAGAAATAATTACTAATGACTAATGACCGAAAGCATCCAGGATACCCGCCACGTGATTCATTCCGAAAGCAGAATCATGACCCAGAAATAAAAAACCTGTATCCGATGAAACTTGCCGAACGTATTTATCTCGCGCAAGTCAATGCTTCAAATCTCAAATCTCAAATCTCAAATCTCAAATCTCAAATCGATTGACTACTTTAGTTTTTCAATCTCAAATTGTGCATCTTTGTAACCGCCAGTAAGTCCTTGATCGAGAAACATTTTGCCCGCTTTTTCTAAATCGCTAATTGCTCCTGCTTTGTCTCCCAAGGAGCTACGAACCATGCCTCTACCGTAGTAAGCAGCCGCATAATTCGGACTGATCCGAATAGCTTGCACGTAATCTGCGATCGCACTATTGTAATTCTTTAACTCTTGATAAATCTTAGCCCGATTGGCGTAAGCTTCCGCATTGTTGGGATTGAACCCGATTGCTGCTGTAAAATCTGCGATCGCCCCCTGGGCGTCACCCCCGGCGCTGCGAGCTAAACCACGATTGTTAAAAGCATTAAAATCATTCGGATTCACTGTCAGCGCTTGAGTGCAATCGGCAATTGCTTTGGGATAATCCTTCAAATTTAAATAAGCAATGCAGCGATTGTTGTAAGGAACCCCATCCTCCTCGCTTAGCGAAATTGCCTGAGTACAATCGTCAATTGCCGCTTGATGCGCTCCTAAATTCAACTGCGTGCTACAACGATTAGCGTAAGCATCTCCACTCTTGGGATCGATCGCAATTACCTGAGAATAATCCGCCAAAGCTCCCTGATAATCTCCTAGGTGAAAGCGAGCTCTCCCCCGACTGTAGAAAGCATCAACATTCTTAGCATCAAGTTTAATTGCCTCAGTATAATCTCCAATCCCCCCCTGCAAATCGCCACTCCCAGCACGAGCCAACCCCCGCGAATGATAAGCTTTAACCAGGTTCGGCTGCAACCGAATTACTTCGTTAAAATCCTGAATAGCCATCTTGTAATCTTGCAGTTCTAAATAAGCAACTCCTCTTTCATAATATGTATCAGCATCCTTGGGCTGGAGATTCAAAGCTTGAGTGTAATCCTCAATCGCCCCGCGCGTGTCGTTAAAATCGTGACGGGCTAGGCCGCGGTTAAAATAAGCCTGAACATATTTAGGATTGAGAGCGATCGCCTGAGAATAATCTGCAATTGCTTCTTGATATTTTTGTAAATCATAATTAGCATTACCGCGCTGGTAAAAACTCTCGGCATTTTTAGGATTCAATTGAATTGACTTATTAAAAGCCTGCAAAGCTGCATCCGCATCTTTATTGCGAGAATTTTCCACTCCCTGTTCGTAATATTCCTTAGCTTTAATCGGATTCGGGCGGCTCCAATAACTAAACAGAAATAGCAGAACTATCGCCACCCCGAACCCCGCCAAAATCATCAACCAAAATCGACTTCCCAAACGTGACGAAAAACGATCAGAAGAAACTAAGCTGGGAGCCATACTTTTCTTGTGAGCCGGATTCATCGGCTCTTGGCGGTGTCTCAACTTGCTGAGAGCTACCAAAACTTCTTCCGCAGATTGATAGCGCTTGGCAAATTGGTGACAGACCATTTTATCAATTATATTGGCTAATCCCACAGAACATTGAGCTCGGTTTCGCCAAACAATTTCCCCCGTATGAGAAGGACTCGGATCTTGCAATTTTGGCAAATCCGTACCGGGTAAACCAGTGATAGCTTGGACTGCCATCATCCCGACTGCATAGAGGTCACTGCTAAATTGCGGGTTGCCTTGAAATTGTTCGATCGGCATATAAGCCGGAGTTCCAGTAGCAATGGTGCGCGGAAATTCTGTATCGTACTCGGTGACGTGACTCGCAACTTCTTTAACCGAACCAAAGTCAATTAAAACTAATTTGCCGTCTGGTTTGCGGCGGATTAAGTTGGAGGGATTAACATCGCGGTGAATCACTCCCTGAGAGTGTACGAAGGCGAGAAGTTGTAACACTTCTTGCAAAAGATCCAGCACTCGTTCTTCCCGCCAAGGTTGACCCGCCACAATTTCCCTATTTAGGGCGTGTCCGGGGACAAACTCTTCGACGAGGTAGAATTGATTGGCTTCTTCAAAATAAGCTAGTAAAAAGGGAATTTGATCGTGTTTTCCCAGCTTTTCTAAT
Source organism: Microcoleus sp. BR0-C5 (assembly GCF_036705045.1). Taxonomy (NCBI): domain Bacteria; kingdom Bacillati; phylum Cyanobacteriota; class Cyanophyceae; order Oscillatoriales; family Microcoleaceae; genus Microcoleus; species Microcoleus sp. BR0-C5. The sequence continues at coordinate 4,854 of NZ_JAUBTR010000009.1, read as the reverse complement.
ATTTCTGCTTCTTGTTTAAATAAGCGATAAGCTGTTTTGAGAACTGTGGAAGTGTTGCTGGGAGGGCGCAGTTGTTTGACTACACATTGAGGATGGCCCGGTCGGCGAGTATCGACAGCTAAATAAGTTTGTCCAAAAGCTCCTGAACTAAGAATTTGCACTACGCGATAACGCCTGTCTAAAAGTTGACCAACCATGTTCATATCTATAATTGAGAATTGGTAACGGGGAGGTGGTAACGGGGAATTGGTAACGGGAAGTTGGTAACGGGAAGTTGGTAATTGGGAATTGGGAATTGGGTCTTCTTCTTTCTTCTTTCTTCCTTCTTCCTTCTGCCTTTTGTCTTCTTTTTTTAACATCGGAATGACAAGTAATAGCTTATTTAGGGTCGTTGATTTGTGCTTGGGCGTTTTGGAAACCATCGGCTCTTCCTTGTTCTAGAAACAAGGTTGCAGCTTTCTGAAAATCCTCGATCGCCCCAGCACGGTCTTTGAGTTGGCGGCGGATGAGGCCTCGGCTGTAAAAAGCGCTAGCATTGTTGGGGTTGAGCCGTAGCGAGTGAGCGAAATCCTCAACCGCTAAAGGGTAATTTTTTAGTTCTGAGTAAATAGTACCGCGATTGCTGTAAGCTACGGCATCGCTGGGATTGAGTCGAATTGCTTGAGTAAAATCTTCCACAGCTCCCTGCTTGTCTCCCGAAGCTGATCGAGCTAATCCTCGATTGCTGTATGCTTTGGGATTGTTGCCGTTGAGTCCGATCGTCAAACTGCAATCTTCGCTAGCCTTTTGAAATTGTTTTAAATTCAGATAAGCAATGCAGCGGTTGTTGTAAGCTGCTTCATCTTTTGGATCGAGGCGAATTCCTTCGGTGCAATCTGCAATCGCTTTGTCGTAGGTGGCCAAATTCAAGTAAGCGCTGCACCGATTGGTATAAGCATCAGCGAGATCGGGTTGTAATTCGATCGCCTTAGTATAATCTTCCATCGCTCCTTGATAATCTGCCAGATTAAATCTCGCTCGACCACGACTGTAGTAAACGCCAGCTTGTTTGGGGCTAATTTGCAGGGCTTGAGTAAAATCTGCCATTGCTCCTGTTTTGTCGCCTGCTGCCGATCGAGCTAAACCCCGATTGCTGTAAGCTGTAGCATCGTTGGGACTGAGCCTAATTGCTTGAGTGTAGTCTTCTATTGCTGTGCGGTAGTCGCCCAAATCGTAGTAGGCTAAACCCCGCTGAGAGTATGCCTCACCGTCGCTGGGATTCAGTCGCACTACTTGGGTGAAATCTTCCACGGCCCCCCGCTTGTCCCCGATGTCGAGGCGGGCCATACCTCGATTGTAGAGAGCTTTGGTGTGGCTAGGATTGACTTTAATTGCTTGCGTGTAATCCTGTATTGCTTGCTCGGTTGCGCCCATGTCATAGCGAGCGTTTGCCCGCTTGTAGTAAGTTTCCGCATCGCTGGCATTCAGGGCGAGCGCTTGAGTATAATCGGCGATCGCGCCTGTTGTGTCACCTTGCTGCGCCTTGGCCACGCCGCGGGCTAACAATTCTTTTGACCTCGCCGGACTTTGACTCTGCCAAAAGTAAATTATCAGTGCCGTCAAGATTAAAGCTGCCGCTGTTGCAGCCAACAGCAGCAGTTTGGTTTGGCTTTGTCTTCGCGGTTGACTCATAGCGTGCGTGATGATTGTGGCTGGCGGCGGCTCAACCTCCAATTTTACGGCGATTTGTTTGAGGTCTGCTAAAACTTCGGCGGCCTCCTGATAACGTTCCTCGCAGTCGGGGCGCACCATTCGATCAATAATATCTGCTAGGGCTGCCGAACAAGTTGCCCGGTTTTGCCAGGGAACTTGGCTTTTGTTGTTTTTTAAGGCACTCAGTTCGTTGGGTGAGAGTCCCGTGACCGCAAGCTGGGCGATCGTACCTAGAGCGTAGATGTCGCTATTGTAACGGGGGTTGCCGCTCAATTGCTCGATCGGCACGTATAATTCCTGAGCCGCCAAATCCTGTTTTTTTGCCTCATGCCGTTTAACAGAGTTCGGGGAAGTTTGCGACAACAAATGACAGTTAGCAAGTTCCGGGTTAATTTCTTTGTCTAAGCTAAAGTCTACCAATACAAATTTGCCGTCAGACTCGCGCCGGATCGCTCTGTCTGGTTGAATTCTGCGGTGAATAAAACCCTTCTCGTGTATGAACACCAAAATTTCTAATATTTCTGATAGCAGATTAATTACTTGGTCTTCATCCCAAGGTTGACCGGGTATTAGTTCTTGACTTAAAGGTAATCCGGCAATAAATTCTTCAATTAAGTATAAACTTTGATTTTCCTCAAAATACGCCAATAATTCCGGGATTTTGTCGTTTTTTCCCAATTTTTCAATTATTTCTGCGTTTCTTTGAAATAAAACTTTGACTAATTCTGGAGTTTGCGAACTTGTGCCGGGGAGTCGCATTTCTCTAACCGTGCATTGCGGATACCCAGGACGGTGAGTATCTGCTGCTAGATAAGTTTTTCCCACCTCACTTGAGTCTGTGACTTTAATGATGCGGTAACGTCTGTCTAGAAGTTGACCAATCATGCTTTGCCCTCTACCCTGTCAATCGATTTTAGATTTTAGATTTTAGATTTTAGATTGAAGCATTGACCCCACAGATAAATTCGGGGGGCAAGTTTCATCGGATACAGGTTTTTTCTTTCTCCACGGATGAATCCGGGGGCTTGTATCCTGGATGCTTTCGGTCAATTTTCCATTATCGCATGAAATCAGAATAGCCAAAATATGTGGCTGAGTAATTTAAGTTCGATCGAGCCCTGACTCCCACCCAAAAACGGATAGTTGCTTTCCGACAGGAGTCGTTAGCCTCCCAAAATTTTAGACCCTAGTTGAAGCTCCCCGATTCATCTGTGGAGTTAATCTAAAATCTAAAATCTAAAATCTAAAATCGACTGACTGGACAAACGGGCGATCGGATTGGCTAGCCAAGTCCATCGCTGTTGCCACGCTCTTCTAATATTTTAGAAAAAAAATGCTGAAATTGTTTATCCTGTCAATGAGATATGTATAATTTAACAACCAAGCCGGAGGTCAGTCAAATGAACGTACAAGTGGTTGAATCCCTAATTCAAGTTATCTGGTCTCTCCCAGCCGACGAGCAATTAGCGATTCTAGGGAAAAGATTACCAAATATCTCCTACGCTTCGACCCGGAAACTGGTGCATTTTGCCCTAAAGGGCGACTATTTTAATTTTTTGAATGACGAACTAGAGATTTATACTCTCAAATACCGAGAAGCAATTGCCTGATACTCAAAAACAGGAGATTAAGAGAAATTTTGAATGTGTGAATAATAACAATGTCTGAATCATTAACAAAAGGAGGAACGATCGCAGCGATCGCCACTGCCATAGTTCCCCAACAAGGCAGCGTCGGCATTGTGCGAGTTTCCGGTTCCGCAGCCTTAAAAATTGCCGAAACTCTGTTTCGCGCCCCAGGACGGCAAATTTGGGAGTCTCACCGCATTCTTTACGGCCACATCCGCCGCCCCAAAACTCAAGAAGTAGTCGATGAAGCTTTGCTGCTAATCATGAAAGCGCCGCGTTCTTTTACTCGCGAAGATGTGGTGGAATTTCACTGTCACGGTGGCATTATGGCTGTGCAGCAAGTCTTGCAGTTGTGTTTGGAACATGGGGCGAGATTGGCGCAGCCGGGAGAGTTTTCGCTGCGGGCTTTTTTGAACGGGAGGCTTGATTTAACTCAAGCTGAAAGTATTGCTGATTTGGTGGGAGCAAAATCGCCTGCTGCGGCACAAAGTGCTTTGGCCGGTTTGCAAGGAAAATTAGCGCAGCCAATTCGCAAATTGAGAACAACTTGTTTGGACGTGCTGGCAGAAATTGAGGCGAGAATTGATTTTGAGGAAGATTTGCCGCCTTTAGATGAAGCTAAAACATCTTTGGAAATAAATCATGTTTTGGAGGAATTGTCAACAATTTTGGCAACGGCAGATCGCGGAGAATTGTTGAGAAGTGGTTTGAAAGTAGCGATTGTTGGGCGGCCGAATGTGGGAAAATCGAGTTTGTTGAATGCGTGGAGCCGGAGCGATCGGGCGATCGTCACGGATTTGCCCGGTACGACGCGGGATGTGGTAGAATCGCAGCTAGTTGTGGGCGGCATTCCGGTGCAGGTGCTCGATACTGCGGGCATTCGAGAAACCGAAGACAAGGTAGAAAAAATTGGCGTTGAGCGATCGCGCGCTGCAGCAAAACAAGCCGATTTAGTGTTGTTGACAATTGACGCGGAATCTGGTTGGACAGAGGGCGATTCGGAGATTTACGAACAAGTAAAGCACCGCCAGCTAATTATAATTATCAACAAAATCGACTTAGTAAAAACCCTCCCCGAACTACCTTTTTCCTCAGAAATTCACCCAATAGTTACCACAGCCGCCGCCATCGATCGAGGCATAGTAGACTTAGAAACAGCAATCTTAGATGCCGTCAGCGGGGGAAATTTGCAAGCAGCAAACTCAGACTTAGCAATCAACCAGCGACAAGCAGCGGCGTTAACTAAAGCTAAAATTTCTCTGGAACAATGCACGGATACTATTAGCAACAAATTGCCTTTAGATTTTTGGACAATAGATTTGCGCGGTGCAATTCAAGCATTGGGGGAAGTTACGGGCGAAGAAGTGACAGAATCAGTGCTCGACAGAATATTTAGCAGGTTTTGCATTGGGAAATAGCAATGGTACAAGATTATTTATCTTTAACTGCCAAGTAGATACAGCACTTTGCTTAACGATTAGGTACAATAATAGAGGTGACAAGAAGGAGAAAAAATGAAACCTTACTCCCTAGA
>NZ_JAUBTR010000116.1:0-13585 GCF_036705045.1 Microcoleus sp. BR0-C5 | reverse complement strand
ATTTGACTGCCGATAGCGGTGGCTATTCCTCAAAACACTACTACTATTCTCCCGGCAATTTAGATGCGTTTGCCCTGGGTCAGGAGTATTGCTGTCAAAAAATATGCGCTTTCGGTGCAGTCCGGCAGGGGTTTAAACCCCTGCCTCAAAGCTGAAGTCCTCTGAAGAGGACTAATGAGTTAATAGTCCTCTTCAGAGGACTTTCGCTTTGAGCCAGGGAATTAATTCCCTGGCGGTCTTTCGGGTTAAGCTGATAGCAATGTCGCAGTAATGACGCTCGCCCCTACTACAATTTAATAATTGCTGACTAATGATTCGAGTTCGCGGATAGTCGGCAACTCTAAATCTTTGAACAAGGCTGTACTGAGGTAGCGTTCGCCATATGAAGGCTGCACAAAAACTATCAATTTTCCAGCATTTTCGGGCCGCTTGCCGACTTGAATTGCGGCACACAAAGCGGCGCCTGCTGAGATTCCTGACAACAATCCTTCTTCTCTGGCTAGTCGGCGACTGTAGGCGATCGCATCTGCGTCGCTAACTGCGATCGTTTCATCAATTAACTCTGGTTTCAAAACTTCCGGGATGAATCCTGCACCAATCCCTTGAATTTTGTGAGCACCAGATTTTCCTCCAGAAAGCACGGGGCTGCTGGCGGGTTCAACTGCGATCGCCTTAAAACTCGGTTTCCGCTGTTTAATTACCTCAGCAACTCCAGTAATCGTACCGCCGGTGCCAACTCCAGCAACTAAAAAATCTACTTTACCCTCTGTATCTTCCCAAATTTCCTCGGCCGTCGTTGCCCGGTGAATTTTTGGATTAGCGGGGTTGCGAAACTGTTGCAGCATGAAAGCATTGGGGGTTTCTTCTACAATTTCTTCCGCACGGGCGATCGCGCTTAACATCCCTTCATGTCCGGGCGTCAATTCCAACTGAGCTCCGTAAGCTTTCAGCATCGATCGGCGTTCGGTGCTCATCGTATCCGGCATAGTTAAAATCAGACTGTACCCTTTCGCCGCCGCGATCATTGCCAAAGCAATTCCAGTATTGCCTGAAGTCGGTTCAACTAAAATAGTTTTTCCCGGTTGAATTAACCCCGCATCTTCTGCTGCCTGAATCATGCTCGCTGCAATCCGATCTTTCACCGAAGCAGCCGGATTCATCCCTTCCAATTTTGCCACAATTTGAGCAACTACTCCTTCGGCTTGGGGAATTTTATTGAGCTGAACTAAAGGAGTTCTGCCAATTATTCCTGTAACATCCTTAGCAATTCTCATGGCTGAATTTCTCTCCCCTTAAATGTAGTACATGGGATGTGCTTGTTTGCGAACATCCCGCTGTTCGCACAAATCTTGTAATGTGTATTTCCCCAAAACAGCCCAAGATGCCTGTTGAGCTTCCTGCCAGATTTCTAGCACCGCAGTTTTTTCTATTGTTACAGATTCCGAAACTTTTTGAGTCTGACCGCTGCCGTCACCTTCGAGTGTCGAAAACACCTCTAGCAAAGTAATCTGCCAAGGCTCTTTCGCCAGCAAATAACCGCCTTTAGCACCCCGCAAACTCTGGACAATACTTGCACGCCTCAGCACGGCAAGAATTTGGTCTAGATAGCGTTCCGGTATGTCTTGAGAAGCAGTAAGTTCGTTTACTGTTAGGGGCGAATCCTTCGGGTAGTGGCTCGCCAGTTCCAAGAGGGCTAACAGGGCATATTGTACTCTAGAAGATAGTTCCACATTCCCCACTGGCGATCGAGTTTAAATTGTACATTATATCATAGTACACAATTCCGGTAGATGTACAGGTGTTAGTATATTTTTATTACAAAAACGGTTGGAGAAATCCCGTGAGCAACGTAAATTTAGGTTTAAGCTGTCGGCACTGTCGGTATTACGAGCAGCACGGACACAGGGGCGGAAACTGCCTGATGCTCGGCGTGGGGGTACAGGGTGGGTGGAAAGCTTGCCCCTTCTTGGTTCCGCCCTTTGCACCGTCTTGGGAACACCCAGAAGCGGGTAGATCAGGAAAGTCTCAAATGTTGCAGGGAGCGAGTATTTTAGAGGCAATACCGCCCCCTTGAAGTAACTGCTAAGTAGGTAGGCGGATATATGCTGTGTCATCGTTAAGTTGATTCATACTGAGAGATTGCACCATTGTCAGCAACAGGCAAGATGCCTGTTCCACAAAGAATAGATTTTCTTGTGGAACAGGCATCTTGCCTGTTCATAAAAGGTTAATTGAGAATGGTGCAACATATGAGTTCATACTCACCTACTTAAGGGCTGCCAACAGGTGCGAGATATCGCATCTGTTGGCAGTGAGAAGAAAGAAATCAATAGCAAGAAAAAAGCAAGTGCGATCGTCACCCTTGCTTTTGAACTTATTGACCACTGGATGATAAAATTTAATAAACGCCAATTATATTTCGTAGTGCCACACCTCGGAAGGTTGTAGAATAATCCGGTGGAGCGGCAGACGATCGATCAAGCCTTGCTGCTCAAAATGACCGAGGGTGCGAGTGACAGTTACGCGACTTGTACCGATGATTTCTGCAATATCCTGATGCGTTAAAATCATATCGATTAGATGTCCTTGCTCTACCTCAGAACCAAACCTCTTAGCCAGCCAAGTTAATAGTTGATAGAGCATAAAATCAACTCTTTTGTAACCTCGCATTACCATAAAGTCTTCAGCCTGCTGAATGTGAGTGAGCAAAATATCTCTATTTAGCCAGCGCTCGCCACATAGTAAAATGGCCTCCACTTTAGTGAGGCATTCAATTTGAAAAGGATCGCATTTTGATATCGGTTTGCCGATCGTATCACCAGGTCCCCACAATCCCAAGGTGATAATTGTGCCATCTTCAAGCCACGTTACAGTTCGCACTACTCCAGTTTCAATTCGCCACAGAGCATTGCTTCTGTTGGGCAAGTGCGAGCGGCGAGGAAATATATGTCTGCTCGTTTCATCAAAAGTTTTAGTGGAAAGAGAAGCAATAGTCATAGCCAGTTACTGAAAGAATAAAAGTTAGTTTGTCCAATGGCAGCAGGATTGTGTGGCTGGCAAAAATCTATATTAATTAAAGCTTTACTAGATTCCTGCACCGTCTAAAAACTGTGTAATGAATAAATCAGAAGACAGAAATAATTCATGTTTTTCGACTTCTGCTGGCTCTGATTCAGTTGTTTTGAGCGGAGATAATTGAGATTTTAAAAAAGCAACCTGCTCTTCTAAATCCTTAATTCTATCGAACAAAGCTCGAATCGCTTGAGCTTCCAAATCCGGTAGACCTTGAGAATTTAGAGCATCTTCCACCTGCTTTTTCCGAGAGATAATGCGACCGGGAATTCCCACAACTGTGCAATCGCTAGGGACATCCCGCAGCACGACCGAACCCGCACCAATCCGAACATTATTGCCAATTTGAATATTGCCTAAAACTTTAGCACCGGCTCCTACCACTACATTTTCTCCCAGCGTTGGATGCCGTTTTCCTATTTCTTTGCCCGTGCCGCCAATGGTCGCTCCTTGATAAATTACAGCATAATCTCCAACGATCGCAGTTTCGCCAATTACCACCCCCATGCCGTGGTCGATAAACACGCCCCTACCAATTTTCGCACCTGGGTGGATCTCAATACCTGTTAAAAACCGACTCAGTTGGGAAATCAAGCGCGGGACAAACGGCAAGCCAGCGGAATAAAGCCAGTTTGCTGTCCGGTGCAAAAAAAGTGCTTGCAGTCCGGGATAGCAAAATAATACTTCCAGCCAGTTGCGCGCCGCGGGGTCGCGTTCGTAAATAATTTGCAAGTCACTGAACATATTTAGTCTCGCCGTGTTTGGGTTATACAGTATCGGCAGTGCCCACGGTTTAAACTGCATAAAGCAGTATTGGTTGTGGCATTATTACATATAATACTATAACCCGACCGAATTACAGTAGTTAATGGGAAAAAAATTTTTCCTTCCCCAGCCCTTTCTAAGCTGCCTCCGATATTTTCCGCGAAACAAACGGTACAGCTTGTCTGACTTCTTGCCGCAGCGGAATCTCGATCGAGAATTCCGTCCCCAATCCCGGTGTCGAATCGCAGCGCAGCGTACCCTTGTGCTTTTCTACGACAATTTTATAGCTGATTGACAGTCCCAATCCCGTCCCTTTTCCGATCGGTTTAGTTGTAAAGAACGGGTCAAACAGGCGTTTTTTGACATTTTCTGGCATACCGGGGCCGTTGTCAGATATCCGCACAATTATTTTGTCGGTACTTGAATATTCTGTGGTTATGGCGATCGCGATCGGATTAGCTTTCGCTGCTTCGGGCCCGCGATCGAGGTTGTAACTATCGAGGGCGTCGATCGCATTAGCCAGAATATTCATAAACACCTGATTTAATTGTCCGGCATAGCACTCTACTAAAGGTAAATTGCTGTAGTTTTTAACAATCTCGATCGCCGGGCGATCGGCTGTAGATTTCAGGCGACCTTGCAGAATTAGCAGAGTGCTATCAATGCCTTCATGGATGTTGACAGGTTTCATTTCGCTTTCGTCTAAGCGAGAGAAATTCCGCAAAGATTGAACTATTTGAACAATGCGATCGGCTCCTATTTTCATCGAAGACAGCAGTTGTGGCAAATCTTTGCTGAGAAAGTCAAAGTCAATCTTTTCTAAATACTCGGAAATTTCCGATGGAGGGTGTAAATATTGTTTTTGGTAGAGCTTTACCAAGCCTAACAAATCGCTAGTGTATGCCCTGGCGTGGTGGATATTGCCGTAAATAAAATTAATAGGATTATTAACTTCGTGGGCGACACCAGCAACTAATAAACCCAAACTAGACATTTTTTCCTGCTGAATCAGTTGAGCTTGAGTTTGTTGCAACTCTTGCAAAGTTTGCTCTAACTGTTGAGATTTCGCCGTGCGTTCTGCTGCGATTTTTTCAATTTTTTCGGTATAAGTTAACAAGCTCATCAGGTAAAGGCTCGCCACCAAAGTTAAGATTGTCCCAAAAATTAAAACAGTCAAAGAACGCCAAAATTTTAGAGGATTAATGTACTCTGGCGTTAGCCGTAATTGCAGCAACCACCTGCGATTTTCAATATTGAGAATGCGGGTGCAACTGCTGCCATCCGGGCAGTAAGCTCTTTCCCCAATTTGGATGTTATTTTTAATTTTTTCATCGGTAATTATCCTTTTTGTCTTGGCTTCATAAAACGCAAGAAATCTTTCGGCTTCAGGAGCCATAGCATCTTGAAGATAAACGTTAACAAAGTTGAGGTTAGTTTCCTGTAAAGCCGATTTGACAATAGCATCAACTAGCAAAACGCCAAAAGTAAAACCTTTCAATTTTTTTGGTGGCAGAGTAGGTGAATTCTGCGGCAATTCGGCGCCATCGTCAGCCGAATTTAGAGCAAAAATTGGCATGAAGACGAAGACGGTGGGTTGATTTTGTGAAGACCATTTTTGGCGCTCAGTCGCGGTTATTTCTTGTCTTTTTGTGGCTTTTTCTAACGCTCCCCGATTGGCAGTTAAATCTAAACTTAAATCTATTTCATCAGTCAGGAATTGCGGAGAGTCAGAAATACGGGGCAGCCAAGCGATCGCCTTCAGGCTCGGATGGCGGTACAGGGCAGTACCAACAAATGTATTAATTTCTGGTTTTTTTACGCCGTCAAATACGCTGTAAAATGCTCCAGCAGCCCGAATTATTTCTAAATTGCCGCTAACATCTCTCTGAATGTCTGTAGCTATTTTGTCCAGTCGCTCTTGCAGTTCGGCTTGCATGGATTTGTATTCCCAATTGTACGCAACTGAAGAGGCGATCGCAGACAGTCCCAATCCTGCACAAAGTGTTAATCCTGCCTGGATGTGGCGGCGATAACCAAGTAAAGCCCTAGTTCCTAAGTTCAACCATTTGTTAGCATTCATATTCTTAGCTGACCTTTTTTTATCGTTCCCAGTCACAGCTTGGGAATGAATTTCAGGAGGAAGCACCTCCCATTTACAGCCACGAGACAGCATTACCAGGCACGAGCCTGGTAACGACGGGGGAGCAGTGTTTTGTAAAAGCTCCCCGATAGTATTTTGAGTAAGATGCAGCCGCTGATTTAAATTGAATAAGCAGGGAAAGTCATTGCGTGTTTGGGCTTGACGTAAACCTGCTGATCTCGCGTTAACTGTAGAGAATCGAAGCGCTCGCGACTCACGTAAGCTGTTACTACCTGCTCTGATTCTAATACTAACTCGGTTTGTATTTCCCGCCCTAAATGAATGATGCGACTGACTTTTGCTAATGAAAAACCAGACTCCGGCTTAGTTTTAATTTCCACGTCGTGGGGGCGCAAAAACACTACGTCCGAATGAGCGGCGCCATTATGGCGAGGCGTTGTGGCGTTGCTGGCGAACAAACCCGCAGTATTCGACAGCACATTGACCGGCCCAATAAAACTCATCACAAAAGCTGACGCCGGTTTGTCGTAAATTTCAGCAGGAGTGCCAATTTGTTCGACTCTACCTTTGTTCATTACCACAATTTCATCGGCTACTTCCATAGCTTCTTCTTGGTCGTGAGTCACAAAAACTGTGGTGATGTTAACTTCTTTGTGAAGGTTGTGCAGCCACGATCGCAATTCTTTGCGGACTTTAGCATCTAATGCTCCAAAAGGTTCGTCTAGCAGCAGCACTTTTGGTTGAACTGCTAGAGCTCTGGCCAAAGCCACCCGCTGCCGCTGGCCCCCGGAAAGTTGCGAAGGATAGCGATCGCCCAAACCTGTCAACTGCACTAAATCCAACAGTTCATCAACCCGCCTGCGAATAGAGTCTTTAGGAACTTTGCGAATTTCCATCGCAAAAGCAATATTTTTCCGAATGCTCATGTGTTTGAATAAAGCGTAGTGCTGAAACACAAAACCGATATGCCGTTCCTGCACCGACTGCTGAGTAGCATCCTCGCCGATCAAGTAAATATGACCCGTGTCCGGCGGTTCGAGTCCGGCAATCATCCTCAGCAGAGTCGATTTCCCCGAACCGGAAGGCCCTAAAAGCGCGACTAGAGAGCCGTTTTTTATTTTCAAACTCACGTTGTCAATGGCGTGGAAGGAGCCGAAGTGTTTCGATACGTTCTCAATTGTAATGCTCATGACTTTGTGTACCTATTTTAGGAGTTGATGGTATTAACTCCACATATCTGACCGATTTACAGTAGTATATCCTGAAATTAATATTTGGCAAGGCCTGTAACTTTTTGTATTGTATTTCGAGCCCTCCTGATGGGGACGGCGCTTGAAAGTAGACGCTGGCGGGCCGTCTGAGTTAACCCGCAAGGGTTTCCAGATGTGGCTGTAGCCGTAAATGCGATCGTCGGAGAATAAGCCATGCTGAAATTACGCAGAAACTGGGTTTGAGGGACGAAAATACTGCATCATCACCTTTAAAACCTTTAATCCCCGTAAAAAACCCAATTTCTTTGCGGTCGATATATCTATATTTTACCGCTGCCGACAATTCCCCGACTCCCGGCGATATTAAAGATTTCATGTACAAATTGCTCAATCTGAACTGCGATCGCCCACAATTTATATGACAATAGTTAGTTCAGAAGCATACAGGCTTCAGCTTTGACAAACTACCAGAATAGTAAATTCTAACCAGAACACCACTATGGGAAAACCAACAGGCTTTATCGAATTCTTGCGCGAATTACCCTCCGAGCTCTCACCAGTCGAGAGAGTCCACAACTGGGACGAGTTTCACCTACCGATGGATGAGGACAAACTCCGCACCCAAGGCGCGCGCTGCATGGACTGCGGCATTCCGTTTTGCCACACGGGCACAATTATCAGCGGCATGGCAAGCGGCTGCCCGATTAACAACCTCATCCCCGAATGGAACGACCTAGTATATCGCGGACTCTGGAAAGAGGCCCTAGACAGACTCCACAAAACGAACAACTTCCCGGAATTCACCGGCCGCGTCTGTCCCGCACCCTGCGAAGGCGCTTGCGTGCTCGGCATCAACAACCCGCCAGTCACGATTAAAAACATCGAAGCCTCGATTATCGACAAAGGCTGGGATGAAGGCTGGATTACTGCGGAACCGCCAGCCAAACGCACCGGCAAAAAAATCGCCGTCATCGGTTCCGGGCCCGCCGGTTTGTCCGCCGCCGCGCAACTCAATAAAGCCGGTCATTGGGTAACAGTATACGAAAGAGCCGATCGACCAGGCGGCCTGCTAATGTATGGCATCCCCAACATGAAGCTAGACAAAGAACAAGTCGTAATGCGCCGCCTGAAAGTCCTCGAAGAGGAAGGCGTGACATTCGTCTGCAACACCGAAGTCGGCAAAGACTTACCAGCCGAACAACTGCTAAAAGAATACGACTCCGTTGTGCTCTGTACCGGCGCCACCAAACCCCGCGACTTGGGCATCCCCGGCCGGGAATTAACAGGGGTGCACTTCGCAATGGACTTTTTGACTGCGAACACCAAAGCAGTTTTAGACAAGAGTACAAACGGCAACTTCATCTCTGCAGAAGGCAAAGATATCGTGATCATCGGCGGCGGCGACACCGGCACCGACTGCGTGGGCACCTCCATCCGCCACGGCTGCAAAAGCCTGGTACAGCTAGAAATCCTGCCCAAACCGCCATCGGAACGGGCGGCCAACAATCCCTGGCCGGAATGGCCAAAAGTCTACCGCCTCGACTACGGCCAAGAAGAAGCAGCAGCCAAATTCGGCGACGACCCCCGCGGCTATCTCACCACGGCGACAAAGTTCGAGGGCGACGAAAACGGCAATGTCAAAGCCGTGCACACCGTTGAGGTGGAGTGGGCGAAAAACGAGAAAGGGCAGTTTATTCCGAAGCAAATCCCGGGCACGGAAAAAGTGTTGCCGGCGCAGCTTGTGTTGCTAGCGATGGGCTTCCTCGGCCCGGAACAGCCCTTGCTGGATGCGCTGGGATTGGAACGCGACGCCCGCAGCAATGTGAAAGCCGAGCACGAAAAATATACAACCAGCATTCCGGGAGTTTTCGCGGCTGGTGACTGTCGCCGGGGACAAAGTTTGGTTGTTTGGGCGATTAACGAAGGGCGCGGCGTGGCGCGGGAGTGCGACCTTTATCTGATGGGCGAGACAGATTTGCCTTAGTTTGTAGGATTTACAGTAGGGACACGGCAGTGCTCATTGGTGTCAACTTAAGCTTTTAGTCCATCAGTCCTCCCGCCTACCCGGCAGTCCGCCAGGGAATGAATTCCCTGTCTAATAGCTAAAGTCCTCTGAAGAGGACTAATGAGTTTACAAGTCTTTTTCTCAGTCCTCTTAAGAGGACTTTCGCTTTGAGGCAGGGGTTTCAACCCCTGCCGGACTGAGGGTTTAACGCCCTTGTTGACACGATCGAGGACACGGCAGTGCCGTTTCCCTACCCCAAAATAATCGTAGGGGCGGTGCCCCCGTGCCCGCCCTCTCCTGTGCCCGATCGCATTTCTCCACAACCAATCAACCAAAATTCAACGGATCGACATCAATAATTAAACTAACAGAACGCGGCGTGCGTGAAGCGAAGCTATCCCGAAGGGAATCGCGCAACCCGATCAAATCCGACAAATCCACCGACTCATCCAAAGGCAACTTCAGCAAAATCTGCCATCGATACCGATTTGCCACCCGCATAATCGCCGCAGGTGCAGGCCCCAACAACTCACATCCCGGTACAGACAATCGATCGATATACTCCTGACAAACAGACGCCAATTGTACCGCCGCCACCGCCACTTCTGCCGCATCTACACTACTCAATCGCAACAAAATCAGCCGCCCCGAAGGTGGATAATTCAGCGCCGCCCTTTCCGCCAATTCCGTCTCCACAAAACCTGCATATTCGTGCCGCCTCACTGCTTGAATAACCCGGTGTTCGGGAGTGTAAGTTTGAATAATTACGCGCCCCGGATCGTCGCCTCTGCCCGCACGGCCCGCCACTTGAGTTAATGTTTGAAAAGCTCGTTCGCTGGCCCGATAATCTGATAAGTTCAGCAACCCGTCAGCAGACACAACTCCCACTAATGTGACTCCAGCTAAATCTAATCCTTTCGTCAGCATTTGCGTACCCAACAAAATGTCAGCTTCCCCATTGGCAAATTGCGTTAACAATCTGCGGTGGTCGCCCTTATTTCTAGTAGTATCGCTGTCAAACCGAATTGCCCGCAATTCTGGAAACAATCTCGTTAATTCCTGTTCGACTCGTTGAGTGCCACTACCAAAGTTTTTGAAGTAAGGAGAACTGCATTCCGGGCAGTTTTGGGGGTGTCGTTCCGTGTGATTGCAGTAGTGACAGCGCAATATTTCTGCTGTTCCTTCGCCGACGTGGTGATAAGACAGGGAAACATCGCAGTTCGGGCATTCCATCACATAGCCGCAACTTCGACAAGAGACAAAGGTACTGTGTCCTCTTCTGTGAATAAATAGAATACCTTGCTGTTGTCTTGCTTGCAATTGTTCCAGCGCATTTTGCAGGGAAGCGCTGAAAATCGAGCGGTTTCCTTGCCGCAATTCTTGGCGCATATCGACTACTTCCACAGGCGGCATAGGGCGGGAATAAATGCGATCGGGCAATGATAAATAATGGATAGTTGGTAACGAGTAATAATCTCGGCGCGTCCCCACCAAAGTCTCTAAAGCTGGCGTTGCGGAACCTAAAATTAAGGGACAATTTTCTAATTCGGCGCGCCATTTGGCAACGGTGCGGGCGTGGTAGCAGGGGGCTGGTTGGTCTTGTTTGAAGCTGCTGTCGTGTTCTTCATCGAGGATAATTAAGCCGAGGTGAGGTAAAGGTGCGAAAATGGCCGATCGCGTGCCGATGACAATTTGCGGTGTTCCAGTCAGCATCTGACGCCATGTATCGTAACGTTCGCCGTCGGATAGGCCGCTGTGGTAGACGCAAATTTGCTCCCCAAAACGGGCGCGGAATCGATCGGTAAGTTGCGGTGTGAGGCCGATTTCGGGAACGAGTACGAGGGCGGATTTGCCGCTGGCTAAGATTGGGGCGATCGCCTGCAAATACACTTCGGTTTTCCCGGAACCTGTAACGCCGTGCAGCAGCACTTGACGAAATCCCGAAAAAGAGTTAATAAACCCTAAAGCTTCAGCTTGAAAATGAGTTAAAGTTTTGGGTGAATCGGGCAATTGAGCAATGCCGCGATCGCCCCTGAGCACTTCCCTTTGATCTATAACAACACAGCCTTTTTCTTCTATTTTTTTGACAACCGAAGAACTTGCGCTGCAAATTCTCAGTAAATCATTCATCCACATTTCACCGCCACCCCGGCGCAACACTTCCAATACTTCTTGTTGGCGCTTGGTTAAATCTGTGACAAATGCACTAGCAATTAATGTCACGGCAGGTTTAAGTTGTGGTTTGGGAGGATGGGGCGGTTCTAAATAACTTTCTACCCAACCGCGTTTCAATAAATCTCGCAATCCCCGATAGCTTCCCTTGACTTGCCCCTGGAGATATTTCCAAGTGTAATCGCCGTTTTTTTGAGATTGCAGCAATTGCAAAATTTGATTGGCTGCGGGATTGAGAAATGTTTCGGCATTCGGAGAAATTGCGTCCTTAATTAAGCGAATTCGGCGCACGGAACGGCTTAACAAACCGGGCGGCAGCGAGGCTCTAATTACTTGAATTAAAGGTGTGCAATAATAGGTGGCAGTGCGATCGAGCAATTCCCAGTAAGTCGGTGGGAAAAAACCCGCACTTACCACATCTTCGACATCTTTAACCCTTGTGGGATCTAAGTCGGGCGGCAGTTGAGAAATGAATCGAATCGCGATCGCGCCTACCTGTTGACTGCCAAAGGGTACACTCAAAATATCCCCTGGTTGCACGGTAAGTTCCGCAGGTAAGCGATAAGTAAATAATTTGTTTTCCTCCCCAGGAGAGTCCCCCGCACTCCTAAAAGGAGAGTCCACCAACACCTCGATCCACTCTGCCCGCACGGTGGGGCGCTGTGGCGGTTCGCTGCTGCCGTAGGATGCCCCGGCCTCTGCCGCTATAGGGGTTGACAAACCAAAAGTGACAGTAGACATAGGGTTGCACATCAAACTAGGAGGAGCCGCAGTCAAAGGGAGTTTTCATTATCCCTCAGTTTAGCTCGATCGATCGATCTTAGCTGCGGAAATTGGCGATCGGAATCTCGATCACCAATTCAGTCCCTTCTCCAATTGCGGAGATGCACTCCAACCTCCCGCCGTGTTTGTCCACAACAATCTGATAGCTAATTGACAATCCCAAACCCGTCCCGTGACCAACTTGTTTGGTGGTGAAAAACGGATCAAAGATTTTCGCTTTTACAGATTCATTCATTCCCCGACCATTATCTTTGATGCTAATTCTTGCCCAATTTTCGGAAATAATAGAAGTAGTAATTACCATCTGGATAGGGTTGGCTTCTATCTCGTCCATTGAAGAGTTTTGCTCTCGCTCCCGCAGGGCATCAACACCATTATTAATGATGTTCATAAACACCTGATTTAATTGCCCAGCATAACACTCTATCTTGGGCAAATATCCATAATTTTTAATAAGTTTTATAGCCGAATGACCGGGTTTTTCTTTAGTTAAGTGCTGCAAAATTAACAATGTGCTGTCAATTCCTTCGTGAATGTTAACTGGTTTCTTTTCACCTTCATCTACCCGCGCAAAGTTGCGTAAAGTCAACACAATTTCGCGGATGCGCTCGGAGCCCACTTTCATTGACGAAAGAGTTTTCAACAAATCTTCGCGCAAAAAGTCGATGTCAATTTTTTCCAGAAAATCTTCAATCTCTGCATCTGTTTCGGGATACCTATCCTGGTACATTGCTAGCAATGTTAAAATGTCGCCAGCGTAATCATTGACATAGGTAATATTGCCGTAGATGAAGTTGACGGGATTGTTGATTTCGTGGGCAATACCAGCTACCAAAATGCCCAAAGCCGACATTTTTTCGGCTTCGATTAATTTGATATGCGTTGTTTGCTGGTTTAAGAGAGCTTTTTCTAGTGTAGATATTCTTGCTTTTAAAATATTTTCGGAATCTCTAAATTCCTCAGTGAGCTTTTTTAGCAAAGATTCTTTTTTTTGATTAAGGGCTTGTAATTGGCTGCGTTCGGTTTCCGATTTTTCTAGTTTTTCCCGCAGGCTTCGATTTTCCTTGTCCAAACTTTTAATTCTCTTGTCCCAGTCTGTTGGTTCCATCGGCTATTATTTTGAACCTAAAAATAGTGTCAGAACAGTTTTATGAGGAAATTTAGTTTCACCCTTTACCTAGTTAGAATCTCGGCGCACATCGCCTAGCTAATTGTGTCCGAAACTTTCAACACTTCCTTTATTTTGGTCTGTCTGAAAATCTTATCTAATCTACATTCAAAATGTCAAGATATTAATAACAAGTCTGGTTAAAACCGATCGCTACTTTTATTCGCCGCTCTCGCATTTGCGGGGTTTTCATCCGATTATTGATAAATAAGCAGGCCGATCGCAAACTTATAACCCACATTCCGCAGGTCTTTAAATAGAATTGATGGTTATAAAATTTAAAAATTCAAGCCTGAAGAGATTACTGG